>DAOTYW010000155.1:0-1989 GCA_034434755.1 Anaerolineae bacterium
GCCGCGCCGCCAGCCCGACCACCGCGCAGGCGCGCACGTCCGGGTCGCTGTCCTCCAGCGCGGCGATCAGCCGCTCCGCCGCCTGTGGCCCATCCACGGCCGCCAGGGCGCGCACGGCCCACCAGCGTCGGTCGCGCCCGGCGGAGCGGAGCAGCTCCTCCAACGCTGGCACAGCCGCCTCCCCCAGCCGGGCAACGGCCTGGACGGCTTCCTCGGCCCGCTCGTCGTCGCCGGCAGCGATGGCGGTCAGCAGCGCGTTCAACGGGTCATTCACGCCCGACCTCCTGCGCCCGGTCAACCTGTCGCTGCCACAGCCGCCCCGCCCACGCCGCCAGCGCGCTGCCGATGACCAGGAGTCCCAGCCCGGCCAGATCCAACGTGGCTACGCTGTGAGCCGTGTCTATGACATACAGGGTACGGCCCTCGTACGGCCCGGGCAGGGCCAGCAGCAGCCATCCGCCCAGGATGGCCAGGAATGCGACGGCGGAGAGCAGCAGCACGCGCCTGTCGGTCATCGGCCTATTCGGGCGGCGGCGGCACCGGCAAGGTCTCGACTGTCGTGCCGATCCACCGGTCGCCCTCCTCGATCAACATCACCGGAATGTCGTCGCGGATGGGGTACTTGCGACCACAATCCGGCTCCTGGCAGACCAGCCAGCAATCGTGGACCAGTTCCAGGCGGCCCGGATTGTCGCCGGGCTTGCGGGTCTCCCCGCTGACGCAGTATGGGCAGCGGAGGATGGTGAGCAGTTGAGGATCGATCATGGTTTTTGACCTCGTGGGCAAGTATGCAAGTATGCAAGTATGCAAGTATGCAAGTATGCAAGTATGCAAGTGAGCAAGTGGGTGTAAGTTAGGGGTGCGGATGTTCCTCCTCGAACATTTCCACCTGGTAAGTGAGCACCTGGAGGCCGGGGCGGCGGTAGTCGTCGGGGGGGAGGCCGGCCTTCATGCATAGTTGGGCCATGAAGTCGTGTCGGCCCGGCAGCTTCTCCCACACCTGCGGCAGAAAGGTCGCCCGCCGCCAGCCCCGTTCGATGATCACCCCGTCCACCTCCGGACGCAGCCTGCGCAACAGGTCGTCGGCGTCGCTGTAGGCCAGAGGTTCGGGTACGGTGAGGACGGAGATCTCGATGTGGATCCGTGCCAGTTCCCGCCGGCTCAGCGGCGGGAAGCGGGGGTCGCGGAAAGCCGCGCCGAGGGCGTTCTCCTGGACATCGAGCACCAGCGGCTGGCGCGGCTCGATAGAGCCGATGCAGCCGCGCAGGTCGCCGTCAATGGTCAGGGTGACGAAACAGGCGCCGGGGCGGGTCAGCGCATCCGGCAAGCTGGCCAGGTCCACCGACGGCAACGCCCGCCCCTCCAGGTAGGCGGTGATGGACTGGCGGGCCAGGTCGAGCAGATAATGGCGGTTCTCGGCTGAAAGGGACATGCTTTCCTCAAAACGATCGGACCGGCTGCGAAACCTGCAACCTGAAACCTGGAACCTCTAGAACACCACCGCCGCATAGCCCACGAAATCGCTGGCTGGGCCGCGGGGCATAACGTGGTAGCTGGTCGTGTACTCCAGCAACATGCCCTGTGACGCGCCGAGGGCGCGGGCGGCGGCGACGGTAGCGGCGACCGCTCCCCCGCCGCAGGCGTTGTGATGGGCATCGGTCTCCGCCACTACCTCCTCGGCCCGCAGTTCCTGCATCAGGCGGATCACCCGTTCGTCGTTGGCGCGCACCCACTCCAGCGCCGGTTCACCGCGGCCCGCCGGGGCGAAGCCGTAGTATGTCGCCCCATAGTGGGTCAGGTCGGTTGTGCCGACGATGACCACCTCCTGGCCGGCGGCAGCAACAGCGCGGGCGACCGCCTCGCCGACCGGCACGGCGCGCTCGTCGGGCGGGATCATGATCGGCAGGATGCGCGCGGCGGGGAAGAGGTGCTGGATGAACGGCACCTGCACCTCGGTCGAGTGCTCTCCGGTATGGGCCTCCGGCCCGT
>DAOTYW010000156.1:0-7734 GCA_034434755.1 Anaerolineae bacterium
GAAGGCCGCCGCCCGCTCCGCCGCCGGGTCGTACACCCACGCCTGGCGGATCGGGCGCACGGTGCAGACGGCCTCCAGTTGGCTGCGCCCCTGCGTCCCCGCGCCGAAGATCGCCGCCGTCCGTGCCTCGGGGCGGGCCAGCAGGTCGGTGGCCGCGCCGGATGCCGCGCCGGTGCGCAGCGCGGTCAACACCGCCCCGTCCATCACCGCTGCCGGCTCCCCCGTCGTCGCCTCCACCACCACGACCAGGGCGTGGATCAGCGGCAACCCGCGGGCCGGGTTGCCGTTGAAGACCGAGACAATCTTGATCGCCAGCCGGTCGTCGCCGGAGAGGTAGGCTGGCATGAAGAGGGTCGTGCCGTTGTGACGGGGCACCCGCAGCGGTACCCGCAGCGGCACCTCCGCCTGGCCGGTGGATAGCTGAGCGAAGGCGGACTTCATCACCGCGATCGCCTCGGCCATCGGCAGCGCCTGGCGCACCTGTTCGCCGGAAAGAACCAGGATCATCGCTTTCCTCCTGGGGGGGCATTGTAGCGAGGAGCGAAGCTTTGTCAAATCGTGTTTGACTTTGCCCTCAACCGGAGTATAATCAGCCGGATGGGACAGGCTCGCCAGGACGGGCCTGGCGTGTCCGCGAATGCTTTGCAGGAGGGAGAAGACCGTGAGCAAGAAATGGGTATACCTTTCCAGCACCGCTGGTAAGGAATTGACCGAGACACTGGGGCACACGCCCAGTCTGGATGAGATGAAGGCGATCCTGGGCGGCAAGGGCGCCGGCCTGGCCGACATGATGGCCGCCGGCGTGCCCGTGCCGCCGGGCTTCACGATCACAACCGAGGCCTGCGTCGCCTATACCGACGGAGGCTACGTCTTCCCGCCCGGCCTGTGGGAGCAGGTGGTCGAGGCCCTGAAGGAGATCGAGCGACAGACCGGTAAGCGCTTCGGCGACCCCGAAAACCCCTTGCTGGTCTCCGTCCGGTCGGGGGCGAAGTTCTCCATGCCGGGGATGATGGACACGATCCTCAACGTCGGCCTCAACGATAAGACCTTGCCGGGCCTGGCCCAGGCCGATGAGCGCTTCGCCTGGGACGCCTACCGTCGCCTGCTGGCGATGTTCGGCCACACGGCGATGGGCATCCACGACGAGGCGTTCAGCAGGATCATGGACCGGCTCAAGGCCGAGCGCAAGGTGCAGAGCGACACCGACCTCACCGCCGACGACCTCAAGGAGCTGGTGGCCCGCTTCAAGCGGGTCTATCGCCAGGAGCTGGGCCGCGATTTCCCGCAGAACCCGCTGGAGCAGTTGCGCATCGCCATCGAGGCGGTCTTCCGCTCGTGGATGGGCAAGCGGGCGGTGGACTACCGCCGCGCCGAACGCATCCCGGACGACCTGGGCACCGCTGTCAATGTGGTGACGATGGTCTTCGGCAACATGGGCTGGGATAGCGGCACCGGCGTGCTGTTCACCCGCAACCCGTCCACCGGCGAGAGGAGCTTCTACGGCGACTACCTGCTCAACGCCCAGGGCGAGGACGTGGTTGCCGGCATCCGCAACACGAAGCCGGTGGCGCAGCTCAAAGAGGACATGCCCGCCGTGTATGAGCAACTGCAGGACATCGTCCAGAAGCTGGAGCGCCACTACCGCGACATGCAGGACACCGAGTTCACCGTCGAGCGGGGACGGCTGTGGATGTTGCAGACCCGCAACGGCAAGCGCACCCCGCGCGCGGCGATCAAGATCGCCGTGGACATGGCTAACGAGGGCCTGATCACGCGGGAGGAAGCGGTCATGCGCGTCACGCCGAAGGACGTGGACACGCTCCTGCACCCGCAGTTCGACCGCCAGGCGGTCCAGGCGGCGAAGGCGGCGGGCCGGCTGCTCGGCGTCGGCGTGAACGCTTCGCCCGGCGCCGCCGTGGGCGTGCTGGCCTTCGACGCCGACACCGCCGAGGCCTGGGGCAAGGCCGGCAAGGCGGTGATCATGATCCGTCCGGAGACCAAGCCGGAGGACGTGCACGGCATGATCGAGGCGAAAGGGATCATCACCAGCCGCGGCGGGGCCACGGCCCACGCCGCCGTCGTCGCCCGCCAGTTCGGCAAGCCCGCCGTCGTCGGCGCCGCCGGGCTGGAGATTGACGTCGAGGCCCGCGAGGTACGCGCGGATGGCAAGGTATTGCGCGAGGGTGACTACGCTTCCCTCGACGGCGACACCGGCGAGGTCTTCGAGGGCCAGATCCCCACTGCCACCCCTGACTTCGAGCGCGAGGTGGAACTGCGCATGCTGCTGGGCTGGGCCGACGAGATCGCCCGCTCCCCCTCCGCCCGCCGCTGGCCGCGAGGGTACAAGGGCTATCCGACCCGCGGCCTGCAGGTCTGGACTAACGCCGATTACCCGCACGATGCCCGCCGCGCCCGTCAATACGGGGCCAGGGGCATTGGCCTCTGCCGTACCGAGCACATGTTCTTCGAGAAGGAACGGCTGCCGCATGTTCAACAGATGATCCTCAACGCCGAGGAAGCCCAGGGCTTCTTTGACCGCCGCGACCGTCTCCAGGCCGTGTTGGAGGCCGGGAAAGAGGAGGGCCAGCCGCTGACCGATCAGCGCCGCGCTGAACTGCAGGCCGTCCTGGTCCAACTCGAACAGGAGATCGCCCAGTCCCCTGCTGTCCGCGCCTACCTGGGCGCGCTCGATGCGCTCCTGCCCTACCAGCGGGCCGACTTCTACGGCCTCTTCGAGGCCATGGATGGCTATCCGGTGATCATCCGCCTGATTGACCCGCCGCTGCACGAGTTCCTGCCGGGACTGGAGGAGCTGATCGAACGGGTGACTCTGATGGAGGCCAGGGGTTTGACCGAGATGCAGGACGAGAAGGGGGTCTACCGCCTCGACGAGCAGAAGGTCCTCCTGGCCGCGGTGCAGAAGATGCACGAGGCGAACCCGATGATGGGCCTGCGCGGCATCCGCCTGGGCATCACCTACCCCGACATCACCAAGATGCAGGTGCGGGCGATCTTCGAGGCTGCTTGTGAGGCGATGAAGAAGGGCATCGTCGCCAAACCTGAGGTGATGATCCCCCTCACCGGCCACGTGAACGAGTTGAAGGTCACGCAGCGGGAACTGGAGAAGGTTGCCCAGCAGGTCATGGACGAACAGGACGTGGACGTGGAGTACAAGTTCGGGACGATGATCGAGATCCCGCGTGCTGCCGTCACGGCCGACGAGATCGCCGAGCTGGCGCAGTTCTTCTCCTTCGGCACCAACGACCTGACCCAGATGACCTTCGGGTACAGCCGCGACGACGCCGAGCGCCGCTTCCTCGTCCAGTATGTCGAGCGGGGTATCCTGCCGGACAACCCCTTCCAGGTGCTCGACCGCGAGGGGGTGGGGAAGCTGGTGGAGATGGGCGTGCGGCTGGGCCGCAAGACCCGTCCCGATCTGGAGGTGGGCATCTGCGGCGAGCACGGCGGCAATCCCTCGTCCATCGAGTTCTGTCACCTGGTTGGCCTGAATTACGTCTCCTGCTCGCCGTTCCGCGTGCCGATTGCCCGCCTGGCGGCGGCGCAATCGGTCATTCGCCATCGCTAGAGTGGGCGGCGCGGGCTGCTCCTTACCCCGGCCGTAGGGCGGGCTGCCGGTCTGTCCTGGCAGGGCGGGCCGCCGGCCCGCCCTGCTGACAGGGAGGGGAGGTTCGATGAGCCGCCAGGCTGCGACGCTGCTCCTGATCGCAGCGGTCGCCTTCAATCTGCTCACCCTCTGGCCCGAGGTGGGCATCGAGACACCTGCCCTCAATGACAGCGTGCTCCACCTCACCCTGGTCGAGCGGACGGTGGACGCGCTGGCGCGCGGCGAAGACCCTACCGACCACTGGGTCAGTACCTTCGTCCAGGGCTATCCGCTGGCCCACCACTACCAGCACTTGCCGCACCTCGTCACGGCGCTGCTCTACCGGGCGCTGGGCGGGGCTGTGCCGTTGACGACGCTGTTCAACGGGCTGCGCTACCTGCTGTTGAGTACCTTCCCGCTCTCGATCTACTGGGCCGGACGGCGGCTGGGCGGCGGTCCGCTGCCCGCTGCCCTGGCCGGCTCGGTCTCCTCCCTGCTCTCGACCAACGGGCTGTACGGTTTCGAGCTGGGCAGCTACGTCTGGCGCGGCTACGGGATGGCCACGCAACTGTGGGGCATGTGGCTGCTGGGGCCGGCCGTCGCTCACCTCTACACCACGGTCCGCGATGGCCGCCGGTTCACCGGCACAGTCGCCCTGCTGGCGGCGACGCTCCTCGCCCATACGCTCCTGGGCTACGTCGCCCTCCTCTCCGGCAGCCTGTTCATATTCCTGGGCCGTGCCTCGGACATCGGACGCCGGATGCTCCGATTGGCTCTGGTCTTCCTCCTCGTCGCCCTCGTCGCCTCCTACTTCCTGTTGCCCTTCCTCCTCGACCATGCCTTCATGAACCGCAGCGTGTGGGAAAACCCCGACAAGTACGATGCCTACGGTTGGCAGTGGACACTGTGGACGCTGTGCAGCGGTCAACTGCTCGACGCGGGCCGCGTCCCCTCGCTGACCCTGCTGGCCGGCCTGGGGCTGGGCGTCTGCCTGGCTCGCTGGCGCAGGGACGAGCGCTGTCGCCTCCTGGTGGCCTTCTTCGTCTTTTGGCTGCTGCTGTATTGCGGACGTCCCACCTGGGGGGTGCTGTTGAACCTGCTGCCGCTGAGCCGCGACCTGCACCTGCATCGCTTCATCGCCCCGGTGCACCTGGCGGCGATCGGGCTGATCGGTGGCGGGATGGCCTGGCTGCTGCGGCGTGCGGCGGCAAGCGGACGGCGCTGGCTGCCGGTCGCGGCGGGGCTGCTCATGGCCGGGCTGCTTGCGCCGGTCGTCGTCGAACGGGTGCGGTACACGGCGACCAACGGACAGTGGATGCGCCAGAACGCGGCGGCGTTCGCGGCGGACGAGGGCGCGCTGGATCGCCTGCTGGCCGACCTGCGCGCACTGCCGCCGGGACGGGTCTACGCCGGGCGGGGCGGCAACTGGGGCGATAGCTACACGGTTGGTAACGTGCCGGTCTACGCGCTGTTGACGGTCGGTTCGTTCGACAATCCCGGCTACCTCTACCATTCCCTGTCGTTCAACGCCGATATCCAGGTCTACCTGGACGAGAGCCGCCGGGCGACGTTCGACCTGTTCGATCTGCGCTACATCGTCGCCCCGGAGGGCCAGTCCGTGCCCCGCTTTGCCCGTCTGCTGGGCGCCTATGGCCGTCACCGGCTCTATACGGTGGAAACAAGCGGCTACTTCGGCCTGGTGGACAGCGACTTCACGTTCTATGGGACGCGGGACGAGTGGTTCGCGGCCGCACAGGCATGGATGGCGAGCGATTGGGTCGAGGCTCGCCAGCACCCGCTGATTGTTTTCGGCCCGCCGCCGGCTGACGAGGGCACGGCGATGCTGCCGCTGAGCGACGCCCCGGACAGGATTGGCCAGCTCGACCTGCCGCAGCGGGAGTCGTGCGGGCGGGTGCTCGACGAGCAGGTGGCCGGGAACTTCTACTCGGTCGAGTTCGAGGCCCACCGCGCCTGCTGGCTGCTGTTGAAGCAGACCTTTCACCCCGGTTGGCGGGCCACGCTGGACGGGCAGCCGGTGACGATCTCCATGCTCGCGCCCAGCTTCGTCGGGGTGGAGGTGACGGCGGGACGGCACCGGGCAGAGTTTCGGTACACGCCTGGCCCGCTGCGGGGCTGGCTGAGGGCGCTCGGCGCGGCAGTGCTGGCGCTGAGCGCTGTCGCCGAATGGCAGCGGCGGCGCTGGGAGCCGATCGTTCGACGGTGGTTGACCCCGCTGACCCGCCTCGGCGCGGCGGTGCGCCCGCTGGCGGCGCGGCTGAGCGACCACGTCTCCGTCGCCTGGCGCGGCGAGGGCCGCTGGCTGGCCGCGCTGCTGCTCATCATCCTCCTGGCCGGCCTGCCCACGCTGCAGCTTCGCCAGATGAGCGGCCACGACGCCCTGGTCTACGTGCCGCGCGTGGTCGAGTTCGTCCGCGCCCTGAGCGAGGGGCAGATACCGCCGCGCTGGGC
Organism: Anaerolineae bacterium; assembly: GCA_034434755.1. Classification (GTDB taxonomy): domain Bacteria; phylum Chloroflexota; class Anaerolineae; order B4-G1; family DUEL01; genus DAOTYW01. The sequence continues at coordinate 6,074 of DAOTYW010000156.1, forward strand.
GCCCGACCTGAGCTTCGGGTACGGCCAGCCGCTGTTCATCTTCTACCCGCCGTTCATCTACGCCCTGGCGGCGTTGTTCCACGCCCTGGGAAGCGGCTTTGTCGTTTCCCTGAACCTGGCCTGCCTGGCGCTGCTGGCGCTGGCCGGGTTGGGGATGTACGCCTTCGCCCGGACGCTGTTCGGACGCGCCGGCGGGTTGGTCGCCGGGGTGGGGTATGTTTTCGTTCCCTTCCTCCTGGTCAACCTCTACGTCCGCCACGCCCTGGCCGACTTCGCGGCCATGGCCTTCATCCCCTGGGCGCTGTGGGGACTGTTGGGCTGGGTGCGCTGGCGTCAAACGGTGGCGCTGGCCGTGGCGGTGTCCTCCATTGCCCTGCTGCTGCTGAGCAGCAACCCGCTCGCGCTGGTGACCGCCCCGACCCTGGCGCTCTACGCTGCCTTCCTGGCCGGGCGGGCGCGGAGCTGGGCGGCGCTGAGGCGGGGCGCCTGGGCGGTCGGGCTGGGGCTGGGATTGGCCGCCTTCTACTGGCTGCCGGCGCTGCTCGAACGACAGTGGGTCAATACCGACAACCTGCTCACCGGTTACCTGAACTACGGCAATCACTTCGTCTACCTGCACCAGTTGCTCTTCTCGCCGTGGGGGTACGGCCTGTCGGTGGCGGGAACCGCGGACGGGATGAGTTTCGGGTTGGGCCTGGCCCACCTGGCATTGCTGGCCACCTCGCTGGTGTTAGCGCGCTGGTGGCGCGATGGGGCGGAGGGACGGGCGCACCTGGTCTTCTTTATCGTCCTGCTGGGCGCCGCCGTCCTGCTGGTCACCGATAACTCGCTTTGGCTGTGGGAACGGCTGCCGTTGCTCCAGTACCTGGAGTTCCCCTGGCGCATCCTGGCCCTGGCGGCGGTGGCGATGGCGTTCCTCTGCGGTTTCCCCTTCCTGGTGGTGACGGACAGGAGACGGCGCCGCTGGCTGCTGGTCGGCGCACTGGCCGCGCTGCTGTTGACCGGCATCCCCCACGCCCGGCCGGAGGGGTATCTCGCCATCCAGGACGCCGATTATGCCCCGCCGGTCATCGCCGGCAAGGGGATCGAGACGACCACCACCCGCGAATGCGAGCCGGTCTGGGTGGAGGAGCGTCCCACGTCGCCCGCGCCGGAGGAGCGGCTGCTGGTGGCGAGCGGGACGGTGCGGGTGTTGGAGAGCCGGCCGAGCGGCACGCGGTACGAATGGCTGTTGGAGGCCGACGGGCCGGCGCAGGTGCGGGTGGCCGCGTTCTACTACCCTGGCTGGCGGCTGACCGTGGACGGGGAGGAGCGTCCGCTGACGGTGGATCACCCCACGGGGCGGATAGCGTTCGCGTTGGAGGACGGGGTGCACCGGGTGGTGGTGCATTTCGGCACGACCCCGCTGCGCAGTTGGGCGGTGGCGCTGTCGCTGCTGTCACTGATCGGACTCATCGGCACAGTGCCGCTCGCCCGGCGATCAGAAGCCAGGCCGCCCGTGCAATCTGTATAATCTATAAAATCTGTAACTGCCTACCGTCCGCGGTGCTGAGCCCTCACCCCCCCCCCTACCCCCGCCCCTCTCCCGCCCGGCGGGAGAGGGGCGGGGGCCAGGGGGTGGGGTGAGGGGCCGGCACACCGGCCCTGCCAGCACCAGGCCT
>DAOTYW010000157.1:0-9089 GCA_034434755.1 Anaerolineae bacterium
ACTTGCCCACTTGCCCACTTGCATACTTGCCCACTTGCCCACTTGCATACTTGCCCACTTGCCCACTTGCATACTTGCCCACTTGCCCACTTGCCCACTTGCCCACTTCCTCAGTACCGAATCCGCGGATCCACAAACGCGTACAGGATATCCATCACCATAGTGATCAACGCCACCAGGAGGGCAAAGACCGTGATCACCGCCTGGACGGCGGCGTAATCGCGCAGCTCGATGCGCTCGACCAGGTAGCGGCCCATCCCCGGCCAGGAGAAGGTCGTCTCCGTCAGCACAGCGCCGGCGAGCAGGATGGCGAATTGCAGGCCAATGAGGGTGAGGATGGGGATGAAGGTGTTGCGCAGGGCGTGGCGGTAGACCAGCGTCCGCTCCGGCAGGCCGCGCGCCCGACCGGCAGTGATGTAGTCCTCCTGCAGGGTCTCGATCATATTGACCCGCGTCAGGCGGATGAACACCCCGCACAGGGCCAGCCCCAGGGTCACGGACGGCAGGATCAGGTGATGGAGCGCGCTGCCCAGCGCGGCCCAGTTGCCGGTGATGATCGAGTCCACGATCAACAGGTTCGTGTGCCGCTCCAGCGTGAGGCCGATCTGCGCATCCATGCGCCCGGCGACCGGCGTGACGTTCAGCACTACGCTGAAGAGAATGATCAGCATCAGTCCCAACCAGAAGATCGGCACCGAGTAGATAGCAATACTGAACAGGCGCAGGCCGTAGTCCAATACCTTCTTGCGATGCTGGGCCGCCACAGCGCCGCTGAGGACGCCGAACAAGGCGGTGAACAGCATCGCCGGCACGGTCAATTCGACCGTAGCCGGGAAGACCTCGGCCAGCTCATCGCGGATCGGGCGATTGCCACCGATCATGGAGTTGCCGAAATCCAGCCGCACCATGTCCCAGAGGAAATTGACGTACTGCACCATGATCGGCTGGTCGAGGCCCAGCTCCTGGCGAAAGCGCTCGCGCTGCTCTTCGGAGACGCGCGGGCCGAGGGTGGAGTTGATCGGATCGCCCGGTAACACGCGCATGACGAAGAAGACCAGTGTGGCCAGGATGAGCACCATCGGGATGGTCAGCAAGATGCGCGTGATCAGGAAATTGCGGAACGAAGCACTCATGAGCGCCTCCCTGGCTACCTACTTTTGCCAGGTGCGACGCACGGACGTGTGCATCGCACCTGGCCATTGAGCAGGGTGTAGGGCGGGCTGGCAGCCCGCCCTACATGAGCCTTACATGCTATTCCAGGGTCAGGTTGGCGTAGAGGAACTCGAACGGCGGGCCGATCAGCACGCCGCCGACCCCATCGCGGTAGGTGATGTACTCCGGTTCCCAGTACAGCGGGATGGTCACTACCTCTTCGGCGTAGAACTGCTGCGCCTGATGGTAGAGCTCTTCCTGGTCCTCCGGCGCGGCGGTGGCCGCCTGCACCAGCAGGGTGTCCATATCAGGATTGTTGTAGTTCAGCCCCAGCCCTGCTGACTGCACCGAGTCGGCCCACGGGAACAGCCAGGTATCCGGGAAGACGAAGTCGGGGAACCAGCCCAGGATGTAGACCGGATACTGCCCCTCCACGGCGGCGCTGATGTAGGTAGCCCAGTTCTGCGAGTTCAGGTTGACCGTTACCAGGCCGGTTTCTTCGAGCTGCTCCTTGATCACCTGGACCACGTCGGCGGTGGTAGTGCCGTAGTGCTCCGGCGGGTACCAGAAATCGAGAACCAGCGGGCTATCGGCCGTGTAACCGGCCTGGGTCAGCAGTTCGATCGCCAGCGGCAGGTTGCGCGTGCCGTAGAGGTCCAGGAACGGCTCGATGGCGTAGGGGTAGCCCTCAGGCACCGTCGAGTAGGCCGGGATCACGCGGCCCTCGAAGACGCGGTCGGCGATGGCCTCGCGGTCGATCGCCGCGGCCATGGCCTGGCGGACGAGGATGTTGTTCGAAGGTTCGAGCTGATGCTGGAAGCAGATGTAGCGCAGCGCCGGGGCGTTGATCTGCATGACGGTCAGGCCGGAGATGGACTGCAACCGCGTCGCCTCGACCGGACCGACCGTGCGCCAGGCGATGTCCACCTCGCCGGTCTCCACCGCCTGCGAGAGGGTCGTCGGGTCGGCGAAGTAGCGGATGATGACGCGGTCAATGTGCGGCGCGCCCTCGGCATCCCAGTAGTAGGGGTTGCGCTCCAGCACCATCTGCTCGCCGACGATGTGCTGGGTCATCATGTAGGGGCCCACGCCGTGCAGGGTTTCCGGGAACTGGTTGAGCGCGTCGGCGGGGAACTCGTTGGGGTTGACCGGGACGAAGGGGGCGGTGGCGGCCAGGTACGGGAAGACCGCCCACGGCTGGGTCAGGTGGAAGACGACGGTCAGCTCGTCGGTGGCCTCGGCGCTGGCGACGTAGCCGGCAACCAGGCCGGAGACATCGCCGCCCAGGGCGATCGCCTGATTGACCGTGTCGGCGACGATCTGCGCCGTCAGTGGCGTGCCGTCGGCGAACTGGATGCCGGGGCGCAGGTGGAAGGTGTAGGTCAGCCCATCCTCGCTCCGCTCCGGCCAGTCCTCGGCCAAGCGCGGGATCAGGTTGGCGGTGCCCGGTTCATAGCCCATCAGCGCGTCGCCGGTGTTCTTGATGATCTCCCAGTCGTGGGTGGCGTAGGCATCGCGGGCATCCAGGCTGTTGACCTCATCGGTCGTGCCAATGATGATCGTGGTGAGCTCTGGCGTCGGAGGCTCGGTCGGCGGGGCCTGCGTCGGCGGGGCCTGCGTCGGCGGGGCCTGCGTCGGGGCCTGCGTCGGGGTCGGTGTGGGCGTCCCGCAGGCCGCCAGACCGATCACAAGCACCAGAGCGGTCAGTACACCCAGGACACGATACAGTTTCATCTCTCTTCCCTCCTTGGTAGGTTCAGAAACGCAGACGAACCGGCAACAGATTCATAACTTGTTTCCCTTCACACCCTCCTTTCCAGGCCCCCCGGGATGACAGTCATCTCGACACGGGGCGCTTATCGAAGCAGTATATCCTTTTCATCAGACGTGTCAAGTAACTGCTCAGCTCACCCTCTCGCAGGTTCGGAAGTGACCGAGCAACGAATCGGGGTGGCCATTGCAGGGCGATTTGGGCTGCCCATTGCGCCCAAACCTGCGGGAGGGTGAGCAGTTACCGTGTCAAGTAGTGGTGGTGATGATCCATCTCACCTTTCCTGCAGGCCATCTCCCAGTAAGTTAGCCGCCAGCACGGTGAGGGTGAGGGCCAGGCCGGGGAAAGTGCTGGCCCAGGGGGCGTCGCGCAGGTAGCCGCGGCCCTCGGCCAGCAGCGCCCCCCATTCGGGGGTGCCCGGCGGCGCGCCCAGCCCCAGGAAGTTGAGCGCCGCGCCGTTCAACAGCACCCAGCCCAACTGGGTCACGGCGAAGGCCACCAGCGACGGGGCGGCGTTGGGCAGGACGTGACGCATGGCGATCCGCCAGGGTCCCGCGCCCGTGGCGCGGGCAGCCTCGATGTACGGCCGTCCACGCACCTCCAGGGCGACGCTGCGCGTCACTCGCGCGTACGCGGGAGCCGCAGCCAGCCCCACGGCCACCGCCACTGCCGCCAGCCCCCGCCCCAGCACGGCAACGACGGCCAGCGCCAGCAGCAGCCCTGGGAAGGCCAGCAACCCATCCACCAGGCGCATCAGCAGCGCGTCGGTCCAGCCGCCCAGGCTGCCGGCCGCCAACCCCACCGGCAGCCCCACCCCCACCGCCAGCGTCAGCGCCAGCACGCCCATCTGCAACGTCCAGCGCCCGCCCCATAGCAGCCGCGATAGCACGTCACGGCCCAGCGCGTCGCTGCCCAGCAGGTGGCCCGATCCCGGCGGCAAGAGCACGCGGCTGGGGTCGGCGGCGAGTGGGTCGGCGGGCGCCAGCAGCGGTGCGGCCAGCGCTGCCGCGCCGACCATGATCAGCCAGGCCAGCGCCGCCAGGACGACCGCCCGGCGCAGGATGGAGCGTCGCCGGTGAGGAACGGCCTGCTCGACCGCTGACCACGGCCCATCGCCAGGCCGTCGGTGGGGGGCGTTCGGCGCGGTCATCGCAGTTCCTCCCGCAGCCGGGGGTCGAGCCCGGCCTGCGCCAGGTCCGCCGCCAGGTGGACCAGCACGTAGGCCAGCGCGCTGACCAACACCACCCCACGCACGACCGGAAGGTCGCGCCAGACGATCGCCTCCACCGCCAGCCGTCCCAGCCCGCGGCGGGCGAAGACCGACTCGGTGATCACGGCTCCGCCGAGGAGGAAGCCGAACTGGAGGGCCGCGACCGTCAGCGCCGGGCCGACTGCCGCCGGCAGCACGTGGCGGAAGAGCACCCGTCCCGCCGACAGCCCGCGCGCCCGCGCCGCCACGATGAAGGGGGCTTCCAACACCTCGACCACCCGCGCCCGGATCATCCGCGCCACCGAACCGGCCAGGGCCACCCCCAGCACCAGCGCCGGCAGCACCAGGTGGCGCGGGCCACCCTCCCCGGCGGCGGGCAGCCAGCGCAGGCGCAGGGAGAACAACAGGATCGCCAGGAGGCCCGACCAGAAGGTCGGCGTGGAGAGGCCAACCACTGCTATGGCGGTCGCGGCGGTGTCCAGCCAGGTACGGCGGCGGACGGCGGCCAGCGTTCCCAGTGCCAGTCCTAGCCACGCTCCCACGACCGTCGCCGCGACGGCCAGCTCGACCGTCGGGGGTAGCTGTTCCAGCACCATCTGGCCGACCGGCCGGCTGTGCAGCCACGACCGTCCCAGGTCACCGCGGGCCAGGTCGGCCAGGTAACGGACGTACTGGAGCAGGACAGGATCGTCCAGCCCCAACTGCGCCCGTCGCCGGGCCACTTCCTCAGGAGTCGCACCGGAGGCGGCCAGCAACGCCTGCGCCGGGTCGCCAGGGGTCAATTGCAGGGCCACGAAGGCCAGGGTCGCGGCCAGCCAGAGGACGAAGACCGCCTGAACGAGCCTGCGCCCGATGGATCCCAACATATACAATGACCAATGGTGAACTCACCCTCTCCGCGTCACCGCGTCACCGCGTCACCGCGTCACCGCGTCACATCAACCAGCCACGGGAACCACCCCTGCGCGTCGAAGCGCAGCCCCTGGACCCGGTTGCTGACGCCGTTCAGGTTGACATAATCGCGGATCGGGATCACCAACGCCTCCGCCATCACCCGCTGTTGCACCTGGGCATAGAGCACGACCCGCTGCTCGCGGTCGGAGACCCGCGCCGCCTGCGTCAGCCACTCGTCCATCTCCGCGTCGTTGACCCGCGACCAGTTGAAAGTGGACGCGGAGTGGAAGAACTTGCGCAGGATGTCGGGGTCGCTGCCGGAGAGGGTAAACGGCATCAGGTGGTACTGACCCTCGCCGGCCGCCGCCAGCGCCTCCGGGTAGCTGAGCACCTGGCTATTGACCCCGATCCCCAGCCCGGCCCACTGGGAGGCCAGAAGCTGGCCGATCTCCGGCAGGTAGCCCCAACTCATCAGGTACATGTCGAGCACCAGCGGCTGACCCTCGCGGTCGCGCAGGCCATCACCGTCGCTGTCGGTCCAGCCCGCCTCGTCCAGCAGCGCCGCCGCCTGCGCTGGGCCGTAGGGGTAGTCGTCCTGCACCGATGGATCATAGCCAAAGGTCACCGCCGTCAGCGGCCCGTAGGCCACCGGCGACATATCGCGGAAGACCGTCGCCACGATCGCCGCGCGGTCGCTGCCGTAGAGCAGCGCCTGCCGCACCCGCAGGTCGTCCAACGGCGGACGGGTCGTGTTCATGAAGAACATCAAGGACGCGCCGGGGATGGCGACCGGTTCGATGCGAAAGTCGCTGCTCTGCTGCAAGCGAACGGCGTCCTGCGGTGGGATCTCGCCCATCACATCCGCCTCCCCTGTCTCCAGGGCGGGCGAGCGAGTGGCCGGATCGGTGAAGAAGCGGAACTCGACCTCGTCCAGTTGGGCTGTCGCGTGCTGGTAGACCGACGGGCCCCAGGCGTAGTCAGGGTTGCGCCGCAGCAGCAGGTGGTCGCCGGGCACGTACTCGGCGAAGAGGAACGGTCCCGTGCCGACCTGGTGGAGCTGGTACTCATCGCCCCACTGCTGCACCGCCGTCGGCGAGGCCATGCCCAGGTAGACCTGGCTGAGCGCGTCCAGCAGGGGCGCGAACGGTTCGCTGAGGACGATGCGCACCGTGGTGTCATCCACCACCTCGACCCGCTCGAAGGGGCCGAGCATGAAGCGCGCCTTCTGCGAGGCCAGGTCGGGACTGGTGATCCGCTCCAGGTTGAAGCGCACCGCCTCGGCGTCGAACGGCGTGCCGTCGTGGAAGGTCACGCCCCGGCGCAGGGTGAAGGTGTAGATCAGACCGTCGTCAGAAACCTCCCACCGCTCGGCCAGGCCGGAGACGAACTGACCCGTGGCCGGGTCCTGGTAGACCAGGGTATCGTAGACCGACGTCAACGGGATGCCCAGTTCCGACGAGGCGTTGACGTGGGGGTCAATCCCCGAAGGAGCCAGGGTCAGCCCATAGACCAGGCGTCCGCCGGGCCGCGGCGCACCGCAGGCGGTCAGCAGGGCCAGCAACAAGAAGAGCAGCAGCGTGAGACGTTTCATCGCATCCCTCCTCGGTCGCGTTTCTGAAAGTTGGAGGTTGGAGGCTGGAGGTTGGAGGCTAGAAGAGGCAAGCTGGAGATTCGACATCGGATTTCAGCCCTCAACCCGAAACAACCACTTCCTCCCATCCCCGCGGATACAATCGTGCGGTTCGCCAGGCAACAGCGGTTCGTTGCACAGCGGGCAGCGGGGGCGACCGGCCATGACCACCTCGGCGGCGCGCTCGGCCAGGGCGTACATCTGCGCCCGCGAGCCCCAGAAATGCACCTCGGGCGCCGGCTGGCCCTCCTCCACCAGCGCCCGCGCCACCAGGATCAGCGCATCCTCGTCGCGGTCATACCCCAACCCCAGGCTGCCAATGCGGAAGAGCGGCTCGATCGGCTCGCGCAGTTCCAGGTCCTGGGGAATGAACGCATGGGAAGGGACACCGCCCAATTGCTCCAGCATCTGCCGGATGCCCATCGAGAGCGCGGCAGCGTGCTCTTTTTCGATCAGCAGCGAGAGCAGCAGTTCCCCCTGCGCGGCCTGGAGGTAGAAGACCCGCTCCCCCGGCTCGCCCACCGCGCCCACCGTGATGAAGTCCACCCGACCCAACGCGAAGAACTCCGACGACATCTCACACCCCCTTGCCGCCTGTCGGGAGCGGCACACCGCCTGTCTCGTTGAGACAGATCAGGCGGGGCAGCGGCCCCTCCAGCGACAGCACCGTCAGCGAGGCCGGCTCGACCAGCAGACGACGGAACAGGTCGAGCGGCAGGCCGATGGCGTGGGCTACCGCGATGCGGATCGGGTCGGCGTGGGAGACGACGGCGACCGCCGCTCGCGGATAGGCAGCGCGGATCTCCTCCAGCGCAGCGATCATGCGCGCCTGCACCTCCCAGGCGGACTCGCCGCCGGGGAAGCGTGTGCCGGCGGCGTGGAGCGTCAGCGCCCGCCACAGCCGCCGGCGGCGCAGCGTCTCGATCCGTTCCCCGCCCCACGCCCCGCAGTCCACCTCGTTCAGGCCGGGATGGACGCGCACCGGCAGGCCGTGACGCTCGGCCAGCGGCTGCGCCGTCTCCCGCGCCCGCTCCAGCGGGCTGGCATAGACCGCCGCCAGAGGCACGTTCGCCAGCCGGTCGGCCAGCGCCTGTGCCTGGGCCTGTCCCTCTTCGTTGAGGTGCACGCCGGGCATGCGCCCACCCAGGCGTCCTTCCTTCAACAGATCGTTGGTGGCGTGGCGGATCAGGTAGAAAATGGTCATACGGCTCCTGTCACGGGCGGCGGCGCCGTCCGCAGCGCCGGCTCGTAGCCGGCGATGACCTGCCGCCAGTGGGCAGGGATCGGCTGCGACCGCCCGGCCGCATAGTCGTAGCAGACCTGCACCGAGCGGGCCGTCGCCGCCAGCCGGCCGTCCTGTCCCTCCAACCGGTACTCGAAGATGAAGCTGGAATTGCGCAGCTCGCTGACGCGCACCCACACCGTCACCTGCTCGCCCATCGAGAGCGGGGCGTGGTAGGTGCAGGTGACCTCGGCCAGGATCATGCCGATGTCGTCGGGCCCGCCACTGACCAGGCCCAGCTCGCGCAGGTAATGAACCCGTCCCTGTTCCAGGTAGGTCATGTAGACGGCATTGTTGACGTGCCCCAGCGCGTCCACGTCGCGCCAGCGCACCTCCAGCGTGGTCGAAAAGCGAAAACGGCCGTCGCTCCCCATCCCGTTCCCTTATCTATCGCGAATTGCGCAGAGGATAAACACGGATTCCACGGGTTACGTGATTGCTCACCCTTCCGCAGGTTTGGACGCAATCTGCAGCCCGAATCGCACTTCCATGGCCACCCCATTCCTCCCAATATTACTTAGCTACAATTCCGGAACCTCAAATTTTACATTTCATCACAAAAGTATAATTCCACTATAGCGTATCCTCTCCCCCGATCACGCGCATAATCTCTGCGGCCAGGTAGGTCTTGCCATAGGCCACCTGGCCGACCGGCTGTAAGATGCCTGCCTCGATGAGTTTCGCCACGTTCCGCTGGGCGCTGGGATAGGTGACGCCCAGCCGTTGTTGCGCCTGGGGAATCGTCAGGATAGGCGATTCGAAAAGGGCATCAGCCAGGCGGAGGAGCAATGCCGAGTTCCGCGCCTGGGCCAGACGCCGATGCCATTCCTCCCGCAGGTCCTGCAACTGACGGGCGCGTGCGACAGCGTCCCGCGCCTGTTCAGCGACGCCGCGCAGGAAAAAGAGCAGCCAGGCGCGCCAGTCCCCCCCTCGCTCACGCCCAGGAGCAAGTCGTAGTAGTCCTGACGGTGACGATGAAAGTAGGCGCTCAGGTACAACAGCGGCAGCAGCCGCCACTGGACAAGCAGGAGCGACAGGAGCAGGCGCCCGATGCGCCCGTTGCCGTCCACAAAGGGATGGATGGCCTCGAATTGATAGTGGATAAAGGCCAGGCGCACCACCGGCGGATACGCATCCTGGCTGTGCAGGT
>DAOTYW010000158.1:0-6573 GCA_034434755.1 Anaerolineae bacterium
ACACCTGGTGGGTTTCCAGCTCGACGACTTCGCCGGCGGTGATCCGCCGGGCCATCATGGTCAGGGACTCGTGGGTGACCACCTCCTCCAGCGGACGTCCCACCATCTCGGCCTCGGCGACGCCGAACAGGGCTTCCAGCGCCAGGTTGGCCAGACGCACCCGGCCCCGCAGGTCGGTGACGACCATGGCGTGGTTGACGCCGTCCAACACGGCCCGCAGGTCTTGGCGGCTCTGCTCAATCTCCTGGAAGAGGGTGGCGTTCTCCAGGGCAACGGCGGCCTGGTTCGCCAGCGTGGTCAGCGTTTCCAGGTCGGCCTGGGTGAAGGCGTTGGGCCGGTAACTCTGGGCGGCGATGGCCCCGACCACCTTCCCCTCCACCATCATCGGCACCCCCAGCACTGACTGCGGCAACTGGCCCGACCCGGCGGTCTCCAGGTCAATGGGCAGCAGTTGCATTTCCTCCTGGCGGCCAATCAGCAACGGGCGCCGCTTCTCGATCATATAGGGCGCGATGCCAGCCCGTAGCCGGTACGTATCGTGCAGCGGAGGGTAGCGCCGGCCCTCGTCGTAGAGGATCTCGTAGACCAGCTCGTTCCGTTTCCGGTCGTAGATGACGATCCAGAACGTCGAGGTGTCGATCAGCCGGCTGGCCTCCTGGTAGATCAGTTCTAACAGCTGCCCCCGTTCCAGCGACGAACCGATGCGCTCGCCGACGCGGTTGAGCATGCTCAGCGCAGTCACCCGTTCATGCAACAGGTCGGAGTCGCCCTTGAGCTGCCGGATGACGGCCAACCCGATCAGCAGGGTCAGCATGAGTATCGTGTAGGCGATCGGCCCGATGGTCGTATAGACCACTGCCATCACGGTGCCGAACAGGATGAACGGCACCAGCAGCAGGAGACTTCCCGGCGCGATGTGGAGCAGGTAGTGGCGCACCGAGAGGCCGCGCAGGGATTGGTCCACAACCATGACCAGGCGGTTCACCACGGCGGTGGCCACATACATACCCAGGGCGCGCAGCAGTTCGGCCAGTTCCAGGCGCATCAGGGGGAACGTGCCGCCGATCGCCTGGTAGACCGCGCCGGCAGCCAGCCACATGAGGATGTACATGCCCATGGAGCGCAATGCGAACAGCGGCCCGCGGCGGGTCACCAGTAGCTCGCTCAGAAAGACGCTGATCCCCGCTGCCCAGGCGGCCATCAGCGGGCCCAACAGCAGGGCGCACTGCAGACAAATGACCGACTCGAAGGAGATGTAAATCCTCTCTTCGATCTGGAAGGCGAAGAGCGCCGCGCCGAAGGAGAGCGGGATAAAGAACAGCAGCGGGAACCAGACCCACAGCGGGAAAGGCCGGGACAGCCAGATCAGCAGGACAAGGCTGACGAGCCCCAGTCCCCAACAGAAAGCGCGGAACGCGCGCGGATGGCCCACCGATTGTACCATCGCTCCAATCAGTATTTTACCAGCCTGCGTGCCGGGCGCAAATAGCCCGAAAGTCCTACTCGGCGCTCGACCGGCGACAGGCGCGGATGCGTTCGTCGGCGACCTCGAAGCGGCGTTTCTCGTCGCCGCTGCCCTCCGCGACGATGCGCCGCACATCGGCGCGGCTGGCCCAGCGGAAGTTCGGCAGGCCGTGGAGGATCTGCAGCACCTCCGCCAGCGACGCCCAACCCTCCTCATCCAGCGCCAACCCAAACCGCTCCGGTTGATGGCGGAGGATGAGCAGGAGGAATTTGCTGAGTTTGAGATCCAGCGCTTGGCGGTGCATTGCCTTCTTCTGCGTCCAGAGCCCGAAGTTGGAGGTTGGAAGCCCGAAGTCACAGAGATGGATCACGCAACACGCATCACGCATCACGCATCACGCAACACGCTTCACGCTTCACGACTGTTATCCCGATAGTGGCATCCCCGGCTCTGCCGATTGCGCTTGGCAGCCTGGGCGACGCTGAGGGCGGCCTGGACGCTGTGACGGAGGCCGATCAGGGCATCGTTCAGGCAGGTGGTGCGGTAGAAATCATCAATCTCCTCGGCCAGGTGGTTCAGGTCGCGCAGCGCCCGCTCCAGCCGTCCGGTCGAGCGGGCCAGGCCGACGTAGTGCCACATCGTGTACTGGATCGTGCGCATGTCCCGCCAGATCAGCGCCGGGTCGGCCTCCTCCCGCCGTTCTGGCGCCTCCCAGGGGGGGACGTTGTCGGCGCTGACGGGGGGCCGTTTCAGGCGGGCAGCGATGTCCCGCGCTGCCCGATCGCCCCAGACCAGCCCTTCCAGCAGCGACGTGCTGGCCAGGCGATTGGCCCCGTGGACGCCGGTGCAGGCGACCTCGCCGACAGCGTAGAGGTTCTGGATCGTCGTCCGTCCCCAACTGTCGGTCCAGACGCCGCCGCAGAAGTAGTGCGCGGCGGGGACGACGGGGATCGGCTGGCGGGTGATGTCCAGGCCGAGGGCCAGGCAGCGGGTATAGATGGTCGGAAAACGCGCCTGCACCTGGTCGGGCGGGAGCACGGAGGCGATGTCCAGCAGCACGTGCGGGTAGCCGTGCTCGATCATCTCGCGGTGGATGGCGCGGGCGACGACGTCGCGGGGGGCCAGATCGCCCCAGCGCGGGGCGACCTCCAGCATGAAGCGCCGTCCGTCGGGGGTGAACAGCCGTCCCCCCTCGCCGCGCACCGCCTCGGAGATGAGGAACGACTCCCCGCCGGGGATGGCCAGGGCGGTGGGGTGGAACTGGATGTATTCGGCGTTGATCACCCGCGCGCCGGCGCGGTAGGCCATGGCCAGCCCGTCGCCGCGTGCCCCTTCGGGGTTGGTGGTGTAGCGGTAGATGCGCCCCAGCCCGCCGGAGGCCAGGATCGTCGCCCCGGCCAGGTAGCGGTGCACCGTGCGGTCGGACTGGTCGAAGACGTAGGCGCCGTGGCAGGCGATCGGCTCGTAGACGGCCAGCGGGTCGCGGGCGTGGTGGGGGAAGGTGATCAGGTCAACGGCGGTGGCGGAGGGGACGATGTGGACGTTGGGCTGGCGGCTCAGGGCAGCGGTCAATGCCTGGATGATCGCGCTGCCGGTGGCGTCGCCGACGTGGAGGATGCGCGGGCAGGAGTGGGCGCCCTCCCGTCCGAAGACCAGCGCGCCGTCGGGCGTGCGGTCGAAAGGGACGCCGGCAGCCTCGATGAGCACCTCCTGCACCAGCCGCGGCCCCTCGTCGGCCAGGATGCGCACGGCAGCGGGCAGGCTGAGCCCGGCCCCGGCGGCCAGCACGTCCTTCGCCAACAGGTCGGCGCTATCGCCCTCGCCCAGCGAGACGATGCCGCCCTGGGCGTAGCGCGTGTTGCTCTCGACGGGGTCGGCGGCGCGGGTGACGATGGTGATCTGCCGCTGACGGTCCTGGGCCAGGCGCAGCGCGGCGGTCGCCCCGGCGATGCCGCAGCCGATGATCAGCACGTCGCTCTGGACGGGACTCACGGCTTCACCTCCAGCATCCGCTCCAGGGCCAGGCGGGCCTGAGCGGCAACGTCGGGCGGGACGGAGATCGGGTTGACCAGCTCATTGCGCCGCAGCCCTTCCAACACACGGGCCAGCTTCTCGGCGGTGATCATGTTCATCGTCCGGCACAGGCTCGGCTGAGGGGAGAGGGAGACGATGAACTGCTCCGGGTGCTCGTTCTGCATCCGGTTGACCAGGTTGAACTCGGTGCCGATGGCCCAGGCGCTGCCCGGCGGCGACTCTTCGACGCGGCGGATGATGAAGGAGGTCGAGCCGGCCTCGTCGGCCAAGTCAACGACCTCCATGGGGCATTCCGGATGGACGATAACGCGGATGTCGGGCCGTTGGGCGCGCCAGGCGGCGATGTGTTCGGGGCGGAAGCACTGATGGACGAAGCACCAGCCGCGCCAGAGGAAGACGCGGGCGCGGCGCAGGGCCGCCGCATCGTGGCCGCCGTTCGGATGGCGTGGGTCCCACAGCAGCATCTCTTCCAGCGGGATGCCCATGCGCCTGGCCGTGTTGCGGCCCAGGTGCTGGTCGGGGAAGAAGAGCACGCGCGGGCGGCAGGCCAGCGCCCAGGCCAGCACCTCCTGCGCGTTCGACGAGGTGCAGACGACACCGCCGTGTCGACCGCAGAAGGCCTTCAGTTCAGCCGTAGAGTTGACATAAGTAACTGGCAGCACCTCGTTCTCGACATCCACCACCGCGCCCAACTGCGCCCACGCCCGCTCGACCAACGGCAGGTCGGCCATGTCCGCCAGATAGCAGCCGGCCTCCACGTCGGGCAGGAGCACCGTCTGCCCCGGCTGAGCCAAGATCGCTGCCGTCTCGGCCATGAAATGCACCCCGCAGAAGACGATAAAGCGGGCATCGCGGCAGCGGGCAGCGTCGCGGGCCAGTTGCAGCGAGTCGCCGCGGAAGTCGGCGTGCTCGATCACCTCGTCCCGCTGGTAGTGGTGGCCGAGGATGACGAGCTGGTCGCCGAGCGCGGATCGTGCGTTGCGGATGGCGTCTGGCGTGTTGCGTGTTGCGTGTTGCGTGTTGCGTATCGGAATGGGCGATCCGCGATGGGTGACTTCCAGGCTCAAATCCAGCGCCGGCGCCGAGTGGGTCAGTGCGCCGACGGAGATGAAGTCCACGCCGGTGGCGGCGATGGCGGCGACGCGCTCCAGGCTCACCCCGCCGGAGGCCTCCAGCTTCACCCGTCCGGCGGCCAACTGCACCGCGGCGCGTATCCCCTCCAGGTCGAAGTTGTCCAGCATGATCCGACCCACCGGCAGCGCCAGCGCCTCGCGCAGCTCGTCCAGATCCTTCACCTCCACCTCGATGGGCAGCTCCGGGTGAGCGGCGCGGGCCTGTTGGACGGCAGCGGTGAGCGAGCCGGCGGCGGCGATGTGGTTGTCCTTGACCAGCAGCATATCGTAGAGGCCGGAGCGGTGGTTCTGCGCCCCGCCCATGCGCACGGCATACTTCTCCAGCGCCCGGTAGCCCGGATGGGTCTTGCGCGTGTCCAGGATCACCGCCCCCGTCCCGGCGACGGCCTCCACGAAGGCGCGGGTCAGCGTGGCGATGCCGGAGAGGCGCTGGAGGAAGTTGAGGGCGGTGCGCTCGGCGGCCAGCATCCCTCGCGCCGGCCCGCTCACCTCGGCGACCACGTCGCCGGGGGACACGCGCTGCCCATCCTCCACGTGGGGCACGAAACACAGCCCCGGCTCGACGCGGGCGAACACCGCCTGGGCGATGGGCAGCCCGGCGATCACCCCCGGCGCCTTGGCGACGAGGTATGCGTCGAGGTGCAGGTCGGGCGGGAGCACCGCCTCCGAGGTTGCGTCCCCCGGGCCGATGTCCTCGGCGATGGCCAGCTCGATCAACGGGGCGGCGGCGGAGAGCAGCGGCTGGTCGTCCGTCCGCGCCCCGCCGGTTCCGGCGTCCGGTCCGCGCCTCTCGCGCAGCCGCTGGCGCGCGACGGCCAGGATATCGGCATGGTCGAAGGCCAGCGGCGGCGGGGCATCCAGTGGCCACCAGCGGGCCTCGGCGGCGTCGTCACCGGCGTGGGGATGGACACTGTCGGGCGGGACGAGGGCCAGGTAGACGACCGTGATCACCCGCCCGCGCGGGTCGCGCCTGGGATCGCCGAAGGTGTGGAGCTGTTCCAGGTGGACATCGCGCACGCCGGTCTCCTCGTCCAACTCGCGTCGCGCGGCGTCTTCCAGCGACTCGTCCATATCCAGGAAACCGCCGGGAATGGCCCACATACCTTCGGAGGGCGGGTTCTTGCGCCGGATCAGCAGTACCTGCTGGTCGTCGTCGCGTCGGGTGCAGACGATCACGTCTACGGTGACGGACGGGCGTGGATAGTCTTCGAGTGACATAGTTCCTCCCCCTGCAGAGTATACAATCCTCTGGAAAGGTTTGCAACCGCGCCTGGAGTAAGGTATAATCGCGTCGCACCCCTGGGAGGCGAGATGACGCGAGCACTGATTACGGGAGCTGGCGGGTTCGTCGGCGGGCACCTCTGCACCTACTTGCTGACCCACACCGATTGGAAATTGCTGGGGACGGTCTACCCGGAGCCGGTGAGCGTGGCGCGGCCGCGGCCGCGGCTGCGGCTGCTCCATGCCGACCTGCGCGACCCACAGGTCGTGGCGGACGAGGTGATGCCCTTCGCGCCGGACGTGATCTTCCACCTGGCCGCGCAGTCCTTCGTCCCGGACTCGTTCGGCGATCCGTGGGACACGCTGGAGAACAACATCCGCGCCGAGCTGAATATCCTGGAAGCCGTGCGGCGGATGGCGCAACCGGCGCGCGTGCTGGTCATCGGCTCCAACGAGGAGTACGGCGCGCCCCGTCCGGAGGACCTGCCGCTGACGGAGGAGAGTCCCCTGCGCCCGGCCAGCCCCTACGCCGTCAGCAAGGTGGCGCAGGACATGCTGGGGCTGCAGTACTTCATTGCCTACGGCGTGCCGGTGGTGCGTGTCCGCCCGTTCAACCACACCGGGCCGGGGCAATCGCCCCGCTTCGTCGTGCCGGCCTTCGCCAGCCAGATCGCCCGCATCGAGGCGGGGCTGCAGGAGCCGGTGCTGCGGGTGGGCAAC
>DAOTYW010000159.1:0-21614 GCA_034434755.1 Anaerolineae bacterium
GGGGGGCGGGGGCCAGGGGGTGGGGTGAGGGGCCGGCACACCGGCCCTGCCAGCACCAGGCCTGGTAAAGGGTAGGCAGTTACCGGCGGATGGAGAATACGCGATGGGAGAACGAACCACAACCATTTCCGACGACGCCGATTGGATGCCAGCAGTGACCGCCTGGCGAAACCGTTCGCTCGATTCGCTCCTGACCACCACGGCTCTCCTGGCGTTCTGGCCGGCGGCGTACTTTGTCTTCGACGCGATCCACCAGCCACAGCGCTGGCCGGTGGCAGCAATTTTCCTGGCGCTCTACACGCTCGTGGCCTTCCTGGCCGTCTGTCGCAGCCTTCCCTCCACGCTGCGCGCATGGGGATTCCTGCTGGCCTGGTACGCAGCCGGCGTGCTGGCCCTGATCAGCTATGGGTTGGTGGCCGACGGGGCGGTCGCCCTGCTGGCGTTGCCCATCCTCGCCATCTTCATCGCCGGCCGGCGCGTCGGATCCATCTTCGCCGTCCTCAGCGTCCTCGCCGTTGCCCTCGCCGCTGCCCTATGGATTCACCAGCCGGCTCAGTTGGACGCCTGGAGGATCCTGCGGTCCGAATACCCCCAGTGGCTGAACTGGACGCAGGCGGGGATCGTCTTCGTGGTCGCCCTGACCGTGCTCATGGTCCTGCAGCAGCAGCTCGGTCGGGCGCAACAGGCCGCCTTCCAGGAGAACGCCCGTCTGTATCAGGAAAGCGAGCGGTTACGGGAGTTCAACGAGAGCATCGTCCAGAGCATGGAGGAGGGCATCCTGCTCCTGGACGCGGACGGTCGGATCGTCTTCGCCAACCCCGGTGCCGCGCGGCAATTGGACTATGCCGTCGAGGACCTGCAGGGCCAGCACTGGCAGCACATCGCGGCCGTCGAGTCGGCCGCGATGATCGAGCAAAGGCCGGCCCAACCCCAGCCTGGCACCCACCAGTACGAGGCAACGCTGCTGAACCGCACGGGCGGGCACGTCCCCGTCCTCATCAGCGCGCACCCGATGTACCGCCGCGGCCAGTTCGATGGTCTGCTGATGCTCTGCGTGGACATCCGCGAACGGAAGCAGGTGGAGCAGGTGCTGCGCGAGAACGAGGAGAGGCTGCGGGCGATCCTGGACGCGTCCGATGAGGCGGTCTTCCTGATTGACGATCAGCTCACCGTCCTCACCGTCAGCCCGGCAGCGGCGCGCATGTTCCGGCGCAGCAGCGGGGAGATGGCCCGGCAACTGGCTACCGAGCTGCTGGCCGCTGAGATCGAGCCATTCGAACGGGTCGCTCCCCACATCGAAACCGTCCGCCAGGTCTTCCGGACAGGCCAGCCGGCCCATCTCGAGGGTGAGTGGAGCGGGCGATTCTACGAGGCCAGCGTCTACCCGATCTTCTCCGATAGACAGGTTACCCAGGCGGTCATCTTCGCCCACGACATCACCGATCGCCGGCAGGCGGAGCAGCACATCCGGCGCACCGAACGGCTGGCGGCGATGGGCTACCTGGCAGCCGCGCTGGCCCACGAGATCAACAACCCGTTGCAGGCCATCCGCACGAACCTGGAGCTGATGCTGGGTTTCACACTGCCGCCCGACGAGCAAAAAGGGCGCCTGGGCGTGGTCCTGGAGGAGATCGAACGGCTGGCCAGCCTGACCAAGGACATGCTCGAGTTCGCCCAGCCACCCCTCGACACCCGCTACCCTGTGTCGTTGCCCTACCTGGTGCAGAGGGCGTTGACGTTGACCGACCATCAAATGAGCAAGAGCCACGTCCAGGCGACGACCGACATCCCCGACAGCCTGCCCATCCTGATGGTCTCGCCCAATCAGATCATCCAGGTGCTGCTGAACCTGATCATCAACGCCATCGAGGCCATGCCGAAAGGGGGGCACCTGCACATCGCCGCCCGCGCCGATGGGGAGGCGGTCGCACTGACCATCTCCAACAACGGCCCGGCCCTCCCGCCACAGCACATCGAGCGCATCTTCGATCCCTTCTTCACCACCAAGGTGGACGGTTCCGGGCTGGGCTTGCCGATCTGCCACAGCATCGTGCGTCAGCATGGCGGGACGATCAATGTGGAGAACGTCACGGAGGAGCGAGGCGTGACCTTCACCATCCGCTTGCCGGTGCACCCGTTCGGCCAGATCCAGGGAGCGGCGGAATGAACGAATCGCTCGACCGCCCAGCCCTCACCCAGGCGCGCATCCTGCTCGTGGATGACGAGGCGGAGGTCCGCGCACCGCTGGCTCGCGCCCTCAACCTGATGGGCTACCAGGCGGACGAGGCGGAGTCCGGCCCGCAGGCCCAGGCGATGCTGGCGGGCGCCCCCTACGACGTGGCCGTGGTGGACATCCGGATGCCGGGCATGGACGGCATCGAAGTCCTGCGCTGGGTGCGCCAGAACTGCCCGTCCGTCGCAGTCATCCTGCTCACCGGCCACGCGACCAAGGAGAACGCCATCGCCGGGGTGAAGCTGCACGCCGACGACTACCTGCAGAAGCCCATCAGCATCGCTGAACTGGCCGAGTCGGTCAACGCGGCGCTGACACAGCGCCGCTCTGCGGGGCCGTCGCCGACGAGACCGGCCGATCGCCGGCTGACCGTCGGACCGGTGGCGCTGGACCGCGATCAACAGATCGCCTTCGTGTCAACGGGAACAGGTGACGAGACGGTGAGCATCCGGCTCACGCTCGCCGAGGCGAAGCTGTTATCCTGTCTGATGAGCCACGCAGGCGCAGCGGTATCCTGTCGGGAACTGTCCGCTGTCCTTGGGCACCGCCATGTCAGCGACCTGGAGGCGCAAAACGTGGTTCGTCCTCACGTCAGCCGTCTGCGGAGAAAGATCGAGGGCAAAAGCGAAGCGCGCCGGCTGATCCACACGACGCGCGATGGGGGCTATATATTCCGCCCGCAGAGCGGGTGAAGGGATTCGAACCCTTGGCATTCAGCTTGGGAAGCTGACGTTCTACCGCTGAACTACACCCGCTGGTGATGGTTATTATAGCGCCGCGCAACGAAAAGTCAAGGTCACCTCAATCCATCGGACGCGGGCGCCACAGCAGTTGCTCGCGCAGCAGCAGGTCGGTACCGCGGATCTTGAACGCCAGGTCCGCCGCCAGGTTGCGCATCACGCGGTAGCCCAGTTCGGGGTAGCTATCGCAGAGGGTGATCAGTCGCCCGCGGGGGAGCACCAGCAGGCGGGCACGGCGCGTGGCGCAACGCGCCGAGGCCGTGCGCAACCCCTGGTCCACCAACGCCACCTCGCCGAAGGTCTGCCCGGCGCGCAGGGTAGCGATGACCGACGGCCCGCTGTGCGGCCCCGGCTGCACCTGCACCAGCGAGGGATCGAGCAGCACCTCCACCTCGCCCTGGGCGATGACGTACATCTCCTCCCCTACGGTGTTCTCCTCGAAGACCAGGTCCCCCATCTTGTATTCGATCTCCGAGCAGATCGAGGCGACCATCTGGAGCTGGGCCTCCGAGAGGTCGTAGAAGACATCGGTACGACGGAGGATATTGACATAGTCTTGTGTGCGCGCTTCGTCCTTCATTTGACGCCTCCTGTTCCAACCTGGCTCCCTGGGCCGTCATTGTAACACACTTCGCCGACGAAAGCAAAGGGGCGGGTCTTTGACCCACCCCTGCTGTGTCTGGCGGAGCGCGGCGACGGACTAGCGCTTGGTGTACTGCGGCGCTTTGCGGGCGCGTTTGAGACCGGGCTTCTTGCGCTCCTTGATCCGTGCATCGCGGGTGAGGAAACCCTCGTTGCGCAGCATCAGCCGCAGGTCGGGGTTCACCTTGAGCAGCGCGCGGGCGATGCCCAGGCGGACCGCCTCGGCCTGACCGCTGATGCCTCCCCCGCGCACGTGGGCCGAGATCCGGAAGCGCCCTTCCATCCCCACGGCCCGCAACGGTTCGAGCATGTTCATCACCGCCAACGGGTTGGGGAAGTACTCCCCCACCGGGCGGTCATTGACCACCACCTGGCTCTCGCCGCCGGCATAGAGGCGCACCCGCGCCGTGGCGGTCTTCCTGCGTCCCACGCCCTCGTAGTACTGCAAATCTGCCATCCCTTCTCTCCCCCCGCTACAGTTCCAATAGCTTCGGCTGGTGGGCCTGGTGCGGATGGCCCGGCCCGGCGTACACCTTGAGCTTCTTGAACATCCGTCGCCCCAGCGTGTTCTTCGGCATCATCCCCCACACGGCGTGTTCGATCACCCGGTCCGGGTGACGGGCCAACTGGTCACGCAGGCTGACCTCCTTCAGGCCGCCGTGATAGCCGGAGTGACGGTAATACCGCTTCTGATCCACCTTCCGGCCGGTGACCTGCACCTTCTCGGCGTTGACCACGATCACGTAGTCCCCTCCGTCCACCGCCGGCGAGTATTCTGGTTTGTGTTTGCCGGTGAGGACACGAGCGATCCCCGTCGCCAACCGGCCCAGGGTCTTGCCCTCGGCGTTGACGACGTACCAGTCCCGCTGTACCTCATCTGGCTTCAATACATAGGTCTTCACGCTCATTCACTCCTCACAACATTCGTCGTACCGCACCTCGATCAGAGAGAGCCCGTGGGGCGGGGCCGTCGGGCCGGCCTGCGCCCGCTGGCGGACGGCCAGCACCCTGGCGAAGCCATCCACCGTCAGCGCGCCCAGGCCGACCTGCAGCATCGTCCCGACCAGGCTGCGCACCATCCGGTACAGGAAGGCGTTGGCCTCGATGTCGAAGAACAGCCAGGGCGGCGCACTGCTCCACTCGGCCCGCAGCACCCGCCGCACCGTCCCCTCCCCCTGTGGGGGCTGACCAAAGGCGGCGAAATCGTGCTCGCCGACCACCAGCCGCGCCGCCGCCTGCATCGCCGCCAGGTCCAACGGTTGCGGGACGTGGAGGCTGGTGCGGCGGGCCAGCGGCGAGCGGACGGGCTCGTTGAGCACCGTGTAGCGGTAGCGCCGGCTGCGCGCATCGTAGCGCGGGTGAAAGTCGGGCCGCGCCGGGGCGATCTGGCGCACCGCCACGTCGGGCGGCAGCGTCGCGTTGAGTGCCCGCAGCAGGGCGTCCAGCGGATGCTGCCAAGGGGTATCGAAGGCGATGACCTGCCCCTCAGCATGCACCCCGCTGTCGGTGCGTCCCGCCGCCAGGACGGCGACCGGCTCCCCGGTCACCTGCTCCAGGGCCAGCTCCAGCACCTCCTGGACGGTCGGCCCGTTGGCCTGGCGCTGGAAACCCTGGTAGTCCGTCCCGTCGTAGGCGACGACCGCCCTCACCCGCATCGGCTGTTCATGTGCCGACCGGAACGCGCCGGTCCTACTCCTCGACCAACTCCAGCACCGCCATAGGGGCTGCATCGCCCTTGCGCGGCCCCAACTTGGTGATGCGGGTATAGCCGCCGGGGCGCTCCGCGTAACGCGGGGCGACCTCGTCGAACAGCTTCTTGACCAGGTCCACCCGCGTCCCATCCTGCTTGCTGGCCCAGCGATTGATCCGCGCCGCGGCCAGCCGCCGGGCGTGGACGCCGCGGGCGGGCACCTCCCCCTCGGCCGCCAGTCCGCGCTTGGCCAGGGTGATCAGCTTCTCCGCCTGGCCGCGGACTGCGTGGGCCTTCGCCTCGGTAGTCTCGATCCGACCGTGGAGGATCAACGCAGACACCAGGTTCCGAAACAGCGCGCGGCGGTGACCGATCGGGCGATTCAGTTTCTTTCCCGCAACGTGATGCCGCATGCACACACCTCCAGACTGGCGATCTACTCCGCCGCCTTCTCCAGATTCACGTACTGCCAAAAGCCCAACTGTTCGAGCCTCTCGCGCAGCTCGACCAGCGACTTATCGCCGAAGTTGCGGATGGTCAGGATCGCTCCTTCGCCTTTCTCCAGCAGCTCCAGCACCTCACCGACCTTGGAGATGCCGGCCCGCTTGAGGGCGTTGAAGACGCGGACGCTGAGGCCCATCTCGTCGATCGGCATATCGCGGACGCGGGCAGGGATGGCCCCCTCGCTCACCTCGCCGCCCAGTTCAGGCTCTTCGGTGATGCCGGCGATCAGGCGCAGGTGGGTGACCAGGATGCGCGCCGCTTCCTTCAGCGAGTCCATCGGACTGACCCGTCCGTCGGTCCAGATCTCCATGGTCAGGCGGTCGTAGTTGGTCATCTGGCCGACGCGCGCCCGTTCGACATCGAAGGCGACGCGGCGGACGGGGCTGAAGATGGCATCCACCGGCAGTTCGCCGATCGCCAGCCGTTCCCGCTCCTCGGCCGGCGAGTAGCCCCGGCCCTGCTCCACGGTGAACTCGATTTCCACATGGGCGTCGCCGGTGTCGGCGGTGAACAGGTACAGATCCGGGTTGAGGATCTCGATCTCCGGCGGGGCGACGATATCGCCGGCGGTGACCACGCCCTCGCCGCGCGCCTCCAGCGTCATCCGCCCCGGCCCGTCGCCGTCCATCCTCAAGCGCAACTGCTTGATCTGCAGGATGATCTGCATCACGTCCTCGCGCACGTGGGGGATGGTGGCGAACTCGTGGGCGACGTTCATGATGCGGAGCGAAGTGACGGCCGCGCCTGGCAGAGAGGACAGCAGCACTCGACGCAAGGCGTTGCCCAGCGTGACACCGTACCCGCTCTCCATCGGGCCGATGACGAACCGGCCATACTGCTGCGAGATGGCCTCCATCTCGATCTTGGGCAGAACCAGCGTGAACAACCTCGCCTCCCTCCGTTCGGCCAGGCGCCGCGGCGACTAGCGGGAATAGTACTCGACGACCAACTGCTCCTCGACCGGCTGGTCCACGTCCTCGCGTCGCGGGGCGGCGACCATGCGCGCGGTCAAGGTCTCCGCGTCCAGGCTCAGCCACTGGGGCGCGCGCTGCGCGTCCAGCATCTCGGCTCGCTCCTTGAAGTACTTGCGACGGCGCGCCCCTTCGCGCACGGAGATCACGTCGCCGGGGTTGACCGGGTGGGAAGGGATCGTCACCCGGCGCCCATTGAGCGTGAAGTGTCCGTGCTGCACCAGTTGGCGGGCCTGCGCCCGGCTGTCGGCGAAGCCCAGGCGGTAGACGACGTTATCCAGCCGCCGTTCGAGCGTGACCAACAGATTCTCGCCGGTCAGCCCGCTCCGTCGCGAGGCGTCGCGGAAGTAGCGGCGGAACTGCCGCTCCAGCACTCCGTAGATGCGGCGCACCTTCTGCTTCTCCCGCAACTGGCGGTAGTAGTCGGAAGGCCGCTGCCGGCGGAAGCGGCTCGTCCGCCCGTGCTCACCCGGCGGATAGTCCCGTCGTTCCAGCGCGCACTTCGGCGAGGTACAGCGCGCTCCCTTCAGGAACAGCTTCTGCCCTTCGCGGCGGCACAGTTTACACGTCGCACCTGTCTGTTTAGCCATTCATCCTCCCACCCGTTACACGCGGCGTTTCTTCGGCGGCCGGCAGCCGTTGTGCGGGATGGGCGTCACGTCGGTGATCGAGCGCACCCGCAGTCCGGCCGCCTGGAGGGCGCGGATGGCCTGCTCGCGGCCCGGCCCCGGCCCCTTGACGTAGACGTGCACGTCGCGCATACCGTGGTCCATCGCCTCCTTGGCCGCCCGCTGGGCCGCCTGACGGGCCGCGAAGGGCGTGCTCTTGCGCGAGCCCTTGAAGCCGGCCGTGCCGGCGCTGGCCCAGTTGATGACGTTCCCCTGCGGGTCGGTGATCGTGACGATGGTGTTGTTGAACGTGGCGTGAATGTAGGCCCGCCCCTCGCCGATGTTCAGCCTGACCCGGCGGCCTGTCGCCTTGCGCGTTTGCTGACCCTCTGCCATAGATCTCAGACCTCCGTGACTACTTCTTCTTCATCCCTCGACGGCGGCCGCGGCCCGGCACGGTCTTGCGCGGCCCGCGCTTGGTCCGCGCATTGGTGCGGGTGCGCTGCCCATGCACCGGCAGGCTCTGCCGATGGCGCAACCCACGGTAGCACCCGATCTCGATCAGGCGCTTGATGTTCATCTGCACCTCGCGGCGCAGATCGCCCTCGACCTTGTACTCGCGGTCAATGATCTCGCGCAGACGGGAGACCTCCGCCTCGGTGAGGTCCTTCACCCGCGTGTCCGGGTTGACGCCCGCCCGGCGCAGGATCGAGCCGCTCGTGTGCCGCCCGATGCCGTAGATATACGTCAGGCCGATCTCGACTCGCTTGTCCCGGGGCAAATCCACCCCTGCGATACGCGCCATGCTTCCCTCCGGTCGAAACTACCCTTGCCGTTGCTTGTGCTTCGGATTGCTACAGATCACGCGCAACACGCCCCGCCGACGAATGATCTTGCACTTGGGGCAGCGCCGCTTGACAGACGGTGATACTTTCATCCCCTCACTCCTTTAGGAAATGACCCATGACCAAGGACCAGGGACTACCGATCCCAGAACCAGATTTTGTTGTTCATTGTTCATTGAACTCATAGCCGCGTCAGGATCTCCGCCTCCCCATCCCGCACCAGGACGGTGTGCTCGAAATGGGCAGTCAGTTGGCCGTCTGCCGAGACCACGGTCCAATGATCGTCCAACACGCGCACGCGGTAATCGCCGGCCAGGACCATCGGTTCCAGAGCGATGGTCATCCCGCGCCGCAGAGGCGTCCCGTGACCCGGTTGCCCATAGTTGGGGATCTGCGGCTCCTCGTGCATCTGCCGTCCGATGCCGTGGCTGGTGTACTCGCGCACGACATTGAAGCCGTGTCCCTCCACATACGCCTGGATCGCCGCCGCGACATCGCCGGAGCGATGGCCGGGCCGCATCTGAGCGATGCCGACAGCCAGCGCCGCCTCGGTCACTTCCAGCAGCCGCCGCGCTTCCGCGCTGATCGCCCCGACCGGCAGCGTCACCGCCCCATCACCCTGGTAGCCCTGGTAGATCGTCCCGACGTCAATGCTGACGATGTCTCCCTCGCGCAGGACGCGCGGGCCGGGGATGCCGTGCACCAGTTCCTCGTTCACCGAGGCGCAGATGGACGCCGGGAACGGGTGCGGGCTGCCCGGCGGATAGCCCTTGAACGAGGGGAGCGCGCCGTGGCGCGCGATGACCTCCTCGGCCAGGCGGTTCAGCTCGCCCGTCGTCACGCCGGGGGCGACCCGTTCTCTCATTCGCTCCAGGACCTCGGCCACGATGCGGCCGGCCTGGCGCATCTTTTTAATCTCCGCCGCCGACTTGATATGGATCATCCGCCGCAGGCCGCCTCGACAGCCGCCCGCAGATCGGCGGCGACGTCCTCAATGGACTGCTCGCCATCCACGTCCACCAGCAGCCCGGCGCGCCGGTAGTACTCCACCAGCGGCGCGGTCTGCTCCTGATAGACGCGCAGCCGGTGCCGGTGCGCCTCGGGCGTCTCGTCCGGACGCTGGTACAGCTCCCCGCCGCAGGCGTCGCACACCCCCGCCTGCTGCGGCGGGTCGAACAGCGTGTGATAGACCGTCCCGCACGCCCGGCAGGTCCAGCGACCGGCCAGGCGGGCCAGGGCCACTTCCTCACTGACGTGAACCAGCAGCACGCTATCCAGCGCCACGCCCAGCCGCGCCAGCACTCCCTCCAGCGCCTGGGCCTGGGCCACCGTGCGCGGGAAGCCGTCCAACACTACCCCGTCGGCGCCGTCCGGGCGGGCCAGCCGCTCGGCGACCATGCCGATGGTCACGTCGTCGGGCACCAGGTCGCCGCGCTCGATGTAGCCCCGCGCCCGCCGGCCCAGTTCCGTCCCCTTGTCCAGGTGCTCGCGGAACAGGTCGCCGCTGGCCACGTGGGGGACGCCGAGCGCCTGCGCCAGCCGCTCCGCCTGCGTCCCCTTGCCCGCGCCGGGCATGCCCAGCAGGACGACCCGACAGCCCATTACTTCATAAATCCTTCGTAGTGGCGCATGAGCAACTGAGCCTCCAGTTGCCGCATCGTATCCACCACCACGCCGACGACGATCAGCAGGCCCGCCGAGGTGATCAACAGCACCTGCGTGTGCATCAGCAGTTGAGTGAAGAAGGGCAGCACAGCCACGCCGCCCAGGAACAGCGCCCCCACCAGGGTGATGCGGCGATAGACACCGTTGATGTAATCGGCGGTCTTCTTGCCCGGTCGGATGCCCGGGATGAAGCCGCCCTGCTTCTGCAGCACGTCTGGCAGGTTCTGCTGTTCGACCAGGACGAACGTGTAGAAGTACGTCGCGCCGACGACCCCGGCGAAGTAGATCAGGGCGTACAGCAGCGTCATGTACCACTCCGTCGGCGTGCCGCTGAAGAAGTTCATCACGCCGGTGGCGAACGCCGCCACGCTGACATTCGCCGAGTTGACGAAGAAGTTGGCGATCACCGCCGGGAAGGTCAGCAGCGACTGGGCGAAGATGAGGGGGATCATGCCGGCCATGTTGACCCGCAGCGGGATGTAGGTGCTGCCGCCGCCGTACATGCGCCGCCCGCGTACCCGCTTGCCGTACTGCACCGGGATGCGCCGCTGCCCCTCTTGCACGTAGACGATGACGAGGATGATCAGGACGGTGATGGCGACGAAGAATAGGATGCCTAACCAGCCATCGGTGACGAAGATGCGACCCACGTTGGCCGGGGCGCGGGCGACGATGCCGCCGAAGATGATCAGCGAAAGCCCGTTGCCGATGCCCTGTTCGGTGATCAGTTCGCCCAACCAGATGGCGAACATCGTCCCGGCGGTCATCGCCAGCAGCACCGAGATGGTCGGCAGGATGTACTCCGGCTGGCTGAATCCGAAGCGCGGGAGCACCGGCTGGCCGCCGCTCACGTTGGAGAAGAGCTGCGCCTGGCCCCACGCCTGCAACATCGCCAGCGGGACGGTGATGAAGTAGCTCCAGCGGTTGATCTTGCGCTGCCCTTCCTGGCCCTGCTCCTCGACCATCTTCTGCAGCGGAGGGATCACCGGAACCAGGAGCTGCATGATGATCGTCGCGTTAATGTACGGGTAGACCCCGCTGGCCAGGATGGAGTAGTTCGCTACTGCCCCGCCGGAGAGCAGGTCGAGCAGGTTCGCCAGGCGGCTGACCCCGCTGACGCCTTCCAGCAGTTGCTGGAGCGCGGCGCGGTCAATGCCGGGCACCGGCACATGAGACGCTGCCCGGAAAATGACCAGGATCAGCAGCGTATAGAAAATCCGCCGCCGCAGATCGGGCAACCTCAACGCATCGCGCAAAGCCTGTAGCATCGCTCTCCTCGCGTATCGCCTATCGCCTATCGCCTATCGCCTATCGCGCATCGCGTATCGCGTATCGCCTATCGCGCATCGCGTATCGCCTATCGTCAGGCACTGCTCACTGCCCACTGCCCACTACCCACTGTCTACCGCGTCCGCCGTCCGCCGCGCTGCCAGGGCAGTTCGACCGCCGTGCCGCCGCTGGCCTCGATCTTGGCCCGCGCGCTGGCCGAGAAGCGGTGCGCCTTCACGGTGAGCGGGCGGGTCAATTCGCCGCGCCCCAGCACTGCCACCAGCTCATCGGAGTGGCGGATGATGCGCGCCTCGACCAACCGCTCCGGGGTGACCTCCGTGCCCGGCGCGAAGCGCTCCAGCCGGTCCACGTTGACCGGCGTGAAGCGTACCCGCCAGGGATCGCGGAAGTTGACCCCGCGGGCGAAGGGGAGTTTGCGCAACAACGGGAACTGGCCGCCCTCGAAATAGCCGGCGACGCCGCCGCCGCTGCGGGCGTTCTGGCCTTTGGTACCGCGTCCGGCAGTCTTGCCCTGCCCGGCAGCGATGCCGCGGCCGACTCGCTTGCGACGCTTCTTCGAACCCTCAGCCGGGCGTAAATCGTGCAGCTTCATGCCTCGACCTCTTCCACCTTCACCAGGTGCTGGACCTTGAAAACCATCCCACGGACGGTGGGGGTATCGGCATGCTCGACGGTCTGATGCATCCGCGACAGGCCCAGTGCCCGCACCGTGCGTTTCTGATCCATCGCGTAGCCGATCGGGCTACGGGTCAACGTAATCCTCAACCGCTTCTGCTTCGCCTTCTTCGCGCTCATCGTCCGCGCCTCCAGAAGGGCATCACCTGCGCTTCGGGCACGCCCCGCTCGCGG
Source organism: Anaerolineae bacterium (assembly GCA_034434755.1). Classification (GTDB taxonomy): domain Bacteria; phylum Chloroflexota; class Anaerolineae; order B4-G1; family DUEL01; genus DAOTYW01. The sequence goes on from DAOTYW010000159.1 coordinate 12,038, forward strand.
GCGACCTGCTCGGCCGAGCGCAAGCTGGCCAGTCCGTCCATCGTCGCCTTGACGATGTTGAGCATGTTGGAACTGCCCTGCGATTTGGTCAGCACGTCGCGGATGCCCGCCGCTTCGAGGACGGCGCGCACGCCGCTGCCGGCGATGACGCCGGTGCCGGGCGATGCCGGACGGAGCAACACCTGCGCGCCTCCGCAGCGCCCGACCACCTCATGGGGGATGGTGTGACCCACCAGGGAGACAGGCTGCATCGAGGCGCGGGCGCGCTCGGTGGCCTTGCGGATCGCGTCGGGCACGGCGCGGGCCTTGCCGACGCCCATGCCGACACTGCCGTTGTTATCCCCCACCACCGCGATCACGCGGAAGGCGAAGCGTCGGCCACCCTTGATCACCTTGGCCACGCGGCCGATCTCCACCACGCGCTCGTCCAGCTCCTCGGCCACCTTCTCGCTTTCGAATACCTCGCGGTCTCGCAAATCAATATCCATTCCGCCTCCGTCGCCAGAGGGGCGGGGCAGCGCCCCCGCCGCCTGCTAGAAGTCCAAGCCACCCTCACGGGCGCCATCGGCCAGGGCCTTGACCCGCCCGTGGTACTGGTAGCCGCCGCGGTCGAACACCACGCGGGTCACCCCGCGCTCCAGGGCGCGGGCCGCCAACACCTTGCCCACCAGACGGGCCTGTTCCGCCTTCTTCAACCCGGCCAACTGCCCGCGCACCTCCGGGTCCACCGTCGAAGCGGAGACCAGCGTATGGCCACAGGTGTCGTCAATGACCTGGCCATAAATGTGCTGCAGGCTGCGGAAGACGCTCAGCCGCGGCCGTTCCGGCGTGCCGGAAACCGCGCTGCGCACGTGCTTGTGCCGACGATCCCGTCCCAGCCGACGATCCTTCTCCCCCATCCGTGCCTCCTACGCGCCCGTCTTGCCCGCTTTGCGGCGGAGTTGCTCGCCCACGTAGCGGATGCCCTTGCCCCGGTAGGGCTCCGGCGGACGGCGGGCGCGGATCTTCGCCGCGACCTCGCCCACCAGCTCCTTGTCCACCCCGCGCACGGTGATGACGCGGGTGCGCTGGTCCACATCAAACACGATGCCCGGCGGCGGCGCGATCTGCACCGGGTGCGACAGCCCCAGTTGCATCAACAGGCTGCCGTCCGGCTGCACATCGGCCCGGTAGCCCACGCCCTGGACCTCCAGTTGCCTCTGGAAGCCCTTCGAGACACCCGTGACCATGTTGGCCAGCAGGGCGCGGGTCAGGCCGTGCAGGGCGCGGTGCTGCCGCCCGTCCGTCGGACGGGAGACGTGCAGCACGTTGTCCTGCAGCTCGATCTGCATCGCCGGGTCGAACGTGCGCGTCAACGCGCCCAACGGCCCGCGCACCGTCACCTGGCTGCCCTGAATATCCACCGTGACCCCCTGCGGCAGGGGGATCGGCATACGACCAATCCGCGACACTCCTTACCTCCCTTCGACCCCGCTGCGGGCGAAGCCCACTACCAGACGTAGCAGATGACCTCGCCGCCGACGCCCAGACGGCGGGCCTGCTGCCCGGTGAGCAGCCCCTTGGGGGTGGTCAGGATGGCGACCCCCATCCCGCTGCGCACCCACGGGATGTCCCTGGCCTGCGTATAGACCCGCCGGCCCGGCTTGCTCACGCGCTCCAGGCCGGTGATGACCGGCCGGCGCTCCCGACGATCCCCGACGTACTTCAGACGGATCACCAACCGATGGGTCGGCGGTTCCGCGTGCGTCGTCACCTGGTAGTCCTCGATGTACCCCTCGTCTTTCAGGATGCGGGCGATCGCCACCTTCATCTTGGAGGAAGGCATCTCCACCGTCGCGTGCCCCAACGCGATGGCGTTGCGGACGCGGGTCAACATATCGGCAATTGGGTCTGTCACTGTCATGTTCCGTACCCTACCAACTGGACTTTACCAGGCCGGGGACCTTGCCCTGCAGGGCCAACTCCCGCAGGCAGATGCGGCACAGTCGGAAGCGACGATAGTACCCCCGCGGGCGGCCACACCGCTCGCAGCGGTTGCGCACCTGGGTCTTATACTTCCGTCTGCTCTCTCGGATCGGCATACATTTCTGGGCCATTCTATCCTCCGCTAACTGCCTCGCCGGAACGGCATCCCCAACAGCTCCAACAACCGCCGTCCCTCCTCATCGGACCTGGCCGTGGTGACGAAGGTGATCTCCATCCCACGGATCTTATCAATCTTGTCATAGGCCACTTCGGGGAAGGCCAGTTGTTCACGCAGCCCCAGCGTATAGTTACCGCGCCCGTCGAAGGCGGACTCGGACACGCCGCGGAAGTCCCGCTGGCGCGGCAGGGCGATGTTACACAACCGGTCGAAGAAGGCCCACATCCGTTCGCCACGCAACGTCACCTTGACCCCGATGGCGCGGCCGGCGCGCAGCTTGAAGCCGGCGATGGACTTGCGCGCGCGGGTAATGATCGGCCGCTGACCGGTGATGGTCATCAGGTCCTGCACCGCGAAATCCAACGCCTTCGGGTTGTCCAACGCCTCGCCCAGACCAATGTTGACGACGATCTTGCGCAGCGTCGGCACCTCCATCACGTTGTCGTAGCCGAAGTCCCGCATGAGCGCCGGGCGCACCTGCTCCCGGTAGAACGTCTGCAATCGCTGCATTCCTGTCACCCCGTACCCTGATCGGCTAATCAATCGCCTGCCCGCACTTCTTGCACACCCGCGACTTGCTGCCGTCCTCGTGGACGTCGAAGCCGACCCGCGTGCGGGCGTTGCAGCGCGGGCAGACCAGCATCACTTTGGAAAGGTGAATCGGGGCCTCGAACTCGATGATGCCCGGTTGCACCTGCCCCCGTCCAGCCCGCACCGGGCGCTGGTGCTTCTTGACGACCCGCACGCCAGAGACCATCACCTGGTCGCTGCCGGGGTCCACCCGTAACACCTTGCCGCGCATCCCCCGGTCATTGCCGGAGATGACCTCTACCGTGTCCTCTTTCTTGATTCGATTCCCCATGCCTGACTTCCTCACTCCAATGATCGCAAGACGATACGCGATAAGCGGTAAGCGGTCGGCTAGAGCACCTCAGGGGCCAGGGAGACGATCTTCATGAACCCCTTATCGCGCAGCTCGCGCCCCACCGGGCCGAAGATGCGTGTGCCGCGCGGGTTGACGCCGCTCGTGTCCAACAGCACCGCCGCGTTGTCGTCGAAACGGATCGCCGAGCCATCCGGACGCTTGTACTCCTTGGCCGTGCGGACGATCACGGCGCGGACGACCTCGCCCTTCTTGACCGGCGAGTTGGGGATGGCCTGCTTGACCGTGGCGACGATCACATCGCCCACGGTGCCGTAGCGCCGCTTCGACCCGCCCATCACGCGGATGCAGAGGATCTCTTTGGCCCCTGTATTGTCGGCGACGTGGAGGCGGGTTTCCTGCTGGATCATGCGGCCACCTCCTCGAGGACCTCGGCCCGTTCGAGGATCTCCGCCACCGCCCATCGCTTCAGCCGGCTGAGCGGCCGCGATTCGACGATACGCACCAGATCGCCCCGCCGACAGCTCCCATCCTCGTCGTGGGCGTAGAACTTCTTGCGCACCTTGACCACCTTGCCGTAGCGGGGATGGCTGTGCATCCGCTCGACCACGACCACGACCGTCTTCTGCATTCGATCGCTGACGACGCGCCCGACCAATCGCTTGCGACGTTCTTTCACTGCGCGCCTCCTTCCATCATCCTCGCCAACTCCCGCTCCCGCAGGATCGTCCGGATGCGGGCGATATCCCGCTTGACCGCGGTGACGCGGTTGTTATCCTCCAGACTACCCAGGTACCAATCCTGGCGCAGGTTGAACAGCTCTCGATGCGCCTCGTCCAGGCGGGTGCGGAGCTCGCCATCCGTGAGTTGCCGCAATTCCATGACCTGCATCCTACTCCCCCGTCACATCGTGCCGCATGACGAACTGGCAGCGGATCGGTAGCTTGTGGGCGGCCAGGCGCATGGCCTCCTTGGCCATGTCCTCCGGCACGCCGGCCAGCTCGACCAAGATGCGTCCGGGCTTGACCACGGCGACCCAGTGGTCCACGGCGCCCTTGCCTTTCCCCATGCGCGTCTCCGCCGGCTTAGCGGTGACCGGCTTATCGGGGAAGACGCGGATCCAATACTTGCCGCGCCGGCGAACGTAGCGGACGATGGCCCGGCGGGCCGCTTCGATCTGCCGCCCGGTGATCCAGGCCGGTTCGAGCGCCTGGAGGCCATACTCCCCGAAGGCCACCTCGGTGCCGCGGCTCTCGCGGCCCTTCATGCGCCCACGAAATTGCTTGCGGTACTTGACCCGCTTCGGCATCAACATCGGTCATCCCTCCACGAAGGGCCGCTACACGATGAAGGGTTCCTCTTCCTTCACCTCGGGCAGCACCTCGCCCTTGTAGATCCACACCTTCACCCCGATCCGGCCATAGGTGGTGTAGGCCTCGTCCACGGCGTAGTCAATGTCGGCCCGCAGCGTCTGGCGGGGGACGCGGCCCTCGCGCAGCGTCACCGGGCGGGCCATCTCCGCACCGCCGATGCGGCCCTTGCACTTCACCATGACGCCCTGCGCCCCGGCGCGCATCGCCTGCTGGATCGCCCGCTTCATCGCCCGTCCGTGCGAGATGCGCCGCTCCAACTGCTGGACGATGTTCTCGGCGACCAACCTGGCGTCCAACTCCGGCTGCTCCACTTCCTGCACCTCGACGTGCACCTTCTTGCCGCCGGTCAGATCCTCCAGGTCCTTGCGCAGCGTCTTCACCGCCGCGCCCTTGCGCCCGATGACGATGCCGGGCCGGGCGGTGGCGATGGTCACCCGCACCTGGTTCGGGAAGCGCTCGATCTCGACGTTGGAGATGGCCGCGCCGGCCAGCTTCTCCTCCAACATCTGACGGATGCGCAGGTCCTCCTGCAGCAGCGCGCCATACTCCTGGTGATCGGCATACCAGCGCGCCCGCCAGTCGCGAATGTTCTTCAGCCGGAAACCGTATGGGTGAACTTTGCGTCCCAAGTTTGCCCTCCTCGCGTGCGCAGCGCCCGCGCCTCTACTCCTCGATCTCGTCCAGCACGACAGTGAGGTGGCACGACCGCTTGCGGATGGGGCGATAGCGCCCCCGCCCACCGAAGCGCGGTCGCCGTCCCTTGCCCGGCGACACCCCCGGCCCCTCATCGGCGGTGATGTAGGCGATGTACAGCTCGTCCCGCGAAAGGCCGACGTTCTCCTCCGCGTTGGCGACGGCAGAGCGAACCAGTTTTTCGACGTGCGTGGCGGTGGCTTGCGGCATGAAGCGCAGCATCTCCAGGGCCTCGACGACGTGCCGGCCCCGCACCTGATCCACGATGCGCCGCGCCTTCTGTGCCGACATCGGCACATGCTTGGCCAGTGCGCGAACCTCCATCTCCTCGCTCCTCCCGTCTCCCGCTAGCGCGAGACCTTGCCTTTCTTCTCTTTCGTCACGTGACCGCGAAACGTGCGCGTGGGGGCGAACTCGCCCAGGCGATGGCCGACCATGTTCTCGGTGATGTAGATCGGGACGTGCCGCCGCCCGTCGTGGATGGCGATGGTATGGCCGACCATCTGCGGGAAGATCGTGGACTCCCGCGACCAGGTGCGGATGACCCGCTTCTCGCCCTGGCGGTTCATTTCCTCGACCTTGCGCAACAGTTTCGGGTTTACGTACGGGCCTTTCTTCAACGACCGCGCCATATCACTTCTCTCCGCTTCGGACCGATTGCAGACTAGCGCCGGCGCACGCCGCGACGGCGGACGATGTACTTGTCGGTGGTCTTGTTGCGCCGCGTCTTCTTGCCACGGGTCGGCTTGCCCCACGGCGACTTCGGGCTGGGCATGCCGGCGGGGGTGCGACCCTCGCCGCCGCCGTGCGGGTGATCACGCGGGCTCATCGCCGTGCCGCGCACGTGCGGTCGCCGGCCCAACCAGCGCTTGCGCCCGGCCTTGCCCAGCTTGACATTGCTGTGGTCCAGGTTGCCCACCTGACCGATCGTCGCCATGCACTCGCGGCGGACCAGGCGCATCTCGCCGCTGGGCAGGCGGACGGTAACGTACGCGCCCTCGCGCGCCAGCAACTGGGCCGAGGTGCCGGCAGCACGCACCAACTGCCCGCCGCGACCCGGCTGCAGCTCGATGTTGTGGATCATCGTCCCCAATGGGATGCGCTCCAACGGCATCGTGTTGCCGACACGGATGTCGGCCTGTGGGCCGTTCATCACCGTATCGCCCACGCGCAGGCCCAGTGGGGCGACGATGTAGCGCTTTTCCCCATCCGCGTAGTGCAGCAGGGCAATGCGCGCCGAACGGTTCGGATCGTACTCGATGGAGGCCACGCGGGCCGGGATGCCGTGCTTATCGCGCTTGAAGTCAATCAGCCGATACAGCCGTTTGTGGCCGCCGCCGCGATAGCGGACCGTCACCCGCCCGTAGACGTTGCGCCCGCCGCGCGGGCGCAGCGGCAGCAGCAGGCTGCGCTCCGGCTCCGTCGTGGTCACCTCGTCGAAGGTCAGGCCGGTCATCCCTCGCCGGCCCGGTGAGGTCGGTTTGTAGACCTTGATTCCCACCTTATCCTCCTCCCTCGAAGACCGGGATACTATCCCCCGGAGCCAGTGTGACGATCGCCTTCTTCCACACCGGCTGGCGCATCACGCGGCGGCGTCCCCACCGCTTCGCCGTCTTGGCGGGCATGTTCATCACATTCACCGCCGTCACACGCACCCCGTAGATGGACTCCACGGCCTGCTTGATCTGGGCCTTGGTGGCCGCGCGGGCCACCTCGAAGGTGCAGTGGCCCAGCTCCAGAGCCATGTAGCGGGTTCTCTCCGTGACGACCGGGCGCTTGATCACCTGATACAGATGCATGGCCCTACCCCAGAATGGATTCGATCATCCGCAGCGCGCCGAGGGGCAGCACGAGCTTCTCGTAGCGCAGCAGGTCGCGCACGTTCAGGTAGCCGGCTGCCAGCGTCTTGACCTCCGGCAGGTTGCGCGCCGACTTCTCCACGGCCTCGTTCCGCTCGGGCAGCACGATCAGCGCGCCGTTCGTCGCCTGCAGGTTGCGCAGCACGCCGAGCATCGCTTTCGTCTTGGGCGCCTCCATCTCCAGCCGGTCGAGGATGACGATCTGGTTGTGCGTCGCCTTGACCGAGAGGGCGCTGCGCAGCGCCGCCCGGCGCATCTTGCGCGGCATGCGCGCCTCGTAACTGCGCGGTTGGGGGCCGTGTGCGATCCCGCCGCCGACGAAGGTCGGCGCGTTGCGGCTGCCGTGCCGCGCCCGGCCGGTGCCCTTCTGCCGATACCACTTCGCCTTCGTCCGATTGACCTCACTGCGGGTCTTCGTCCGGTGCGTCCCCAGGCGCGCGTTCGCCTCCTGGAGCACCATCACCTGGTGCATCAACGGCACGTTGACCGCCGCTTCGAAGACCTCCGGCCGCAGCTCGACCTCGTCCACGCGCTCGCCGGCCATGTTCCAGACAGGAACGACCATCCTCATACCCTCCCCATCCGCCTAGCGCTGTTTGCGGCCCTGCTTGACGATCACCAGCCCATTGCGCGGGCCGGGGACGGCCCCGCGCACGGCCAACAGGTTCCGCCCGGCGTCCACCAGGACGACCTCCAGGTTTTGCGCCGTGACCCGCTTACCGCCCATCCGCCCGGCCATGCGCAGGCCCTTGAGCACGCGCCCGGGGGTGGTGGTGGAGCCGATGGAACCCGGCCGCCGCGTGCGGTCGGACGCGCCGTGGGTCGTGGGCTGACGCTTGAAGTGGTGGCGCTTGATCGTGCCGGCGAAGCCGCGCCCCTTCGATTTGGCGATCACGTCCACGCGGTCGCCGACCGCGAAGACGTCCACGCGGATTTGCTCGCCCTCGGCCGGCGCGTGCTCCGGCTTGACGCGGAACTCGCGCAGGTAGCGCAGGGGGCGCGCTTCCTGCCCCAGCGTGCGCCGTCGCGGATGCTTCTGGTCCACCTTCAGCAACCCCAGATGGCCCAACTCCCCACGGGTCAGCCGCTTGGGCTCGACCTCCGCGAAGCCGAGCTGCACCGCGCTGTAGCCATCGCGCTCTGGCGTTTTGACCTGCGTGACCGTGCAGGGCCCGGCCTCGATCACCGTCACCGGGATCGCCTCGCCCCGCTCGGTGAAGAGCTGGGTCATCCCGACTTTCTTACCCAGGATTCCTTTCACGATCTACACTCCTCCAGGGGACTGTCAGCTCTGGGTAGGCCGCATCATCCCGTAAGTCTGCAAGTTTGCAAGTCTGCAAGTTTGCAAGTGTGCAAGTTTGCAAGTCTGCAAGTTTGCAAGTCTGCAAGTGTGCCTACTTGCCTACTTGCACACTTGCCTACTTGCCTACTTGCATACTTGCCTACTTGCCTACTTGCATACTTGCCTACTTGCATACTTGCCTACTTGCATACTTGCTACAGTTTGATCTCGATGTCCACCCCGGCCGGCAGATTGAGCCGCATCAGCGTATCAATGGTCTTGTTATCCGGTTCGACCACGTCAATGAGCCGCTTGTGGGTGCGGATTTCGAAATGCTCGTGCGAGTCCTTGTCAATGAACGTGGAGCGACGCACGGTGAAGCGCTCGACCCGCGTCGGCAGGGGGACGGGCCCCACCACCGTTGCGCCCGTGCGTTCGGCGGCCTCCACGATGCGTCTGGCGGACTCGTCCAGCACGCGGTGGTCGTATGCCTTGAGACGGATGCGGATCCTCTGTTTGGCCATGCTGCCCCGCCTAGTCCAAGATCTTGGTGATCACGCCCGCGCCGACCGTGAGGCCGCCCTCGCGGATGGCGAAGCGGGAACCCTGCTCCAGGGCCACCGGTTCGATCAGCTTCACACGCAGGTTGATATTGTCGCCCGGCATGACCATCTCCACGCCCTCCGGCAGCGTGATCTCGCCGGTCACGTCGGTGGTGCGGATGTAGAACTGCGGCCGGTAGCCGGTGAAGAAGGCCTTGTGGCGACCGCCTTCCTCGCGGCGCAGGACGTAGACGTTGGCCTCGAACTCCTTGTGCGGAGTGATCGAACGCGGCTTGGCGACGACCATGCCGCGGGCCACCTCTTCGCGCCCAACGCCACGCAGCAGCAGGCCGGCGTTGTCGCCCGCCACCACCTTCTCCAGCTTCTTGCGGAACATTTCCATGTCGGTGACGACGGTCTTGATCGGCTGTTCGAGCAGGCCGACGATCTCCACCTCGGTCATCGGCACGAGCGTACCGCGCTCGACGCGCCCCGTCACCACCGTGCCGCGCCCCTTGATGCTGAAAACGTCCTCGATGGACATCAGGAAGGGCTTGTCCTCGTCGCGTACGGGGGTCGGGATGTACTCGTCCACCACGCGCATCAGCTCCCAGATGCACTGGTATTCCGGCGCGTTGGGATCGGTGCTGGTGGACGTCAGCGCCTTGAGAGCCGAGCCACGGACGATGGGGGTCTCGTCGCCGGGGAACTGATAGGAGTCGAGCAGCTCGCGCAGTTCCAGCTCCACCAGCTCCAGCAGCTCCTCGTCCTCCATCAGGTCCACCTTGTTCAGGAAGACGAC
>DAOTYW010000160.1:0-8206 GCA_034434755.1 Anaerolineae bacterium
ATGACCGGCTCGAACACCAACTCCAACGTCGTCTTCGCCGCGCTGCAGGAGCGCGTGGCCGCGCTGGTGGGCATGAGTCCGCTGCTGGCGCTGGCAGCGCAGACGACCGGCGGGGCGTTGGGCGGGATGTTTGCCCCGGCGAAAGTCATCGTCGGCTGCGCGCCGGTGGGGGCGGACGAGAGCGCCACGATGAGCAAGACGATGGTCTACGGGGCCGTGATCCTGGGAGTAGTGGCAGTCACGGCGTTCGGGGCCGGGCTCTGGGCGAACCTATAGGACCTCCAGCGCATCCACATCCACCCGCCACCCCGGCGGCAGCTCCACCCGCCGCAGGAACGCCGGCGGGTCGGCGTGACGGAGGATGATCTGCCAGCGGTAGCGGCCGCGCAGCCGCATGAAGTACGCCGGCGCCGGCCCGATCAGGTCGCTGACCGGCAGCCCCTCCCGCACCAGCGCCTCGCGCAACCGGTCGGCCAGTTCCCGCGCCGCCGTCTCCGCCCGCTGTGGGTCGGGGTGACGATACAACAGCCGGGCGATGCGCACCGCCGGCGGGTAGCCCAGCTCCTCCCGTGCCGTCAGCTCCTGGCGCACGAAGCCGGCGTAGTCGTGCCGCTCGGCAGCGCGGATGGCGTAGTGGTCGGGGTGGTAGGTCTGCACCACCACCCGCCCGCCGAGCAGCCCCCGACCGGCCCGCCCGGCCACCTGCTCCAGCAGTTGGAACGTCCGCTCGGCGGCGCGGAAATCGGGCAGGTCGAGCACCGTATCCGCCGAGATCACCCCCACCAGCGTCACCAGCGGCAGGTCGAGCCCCTTGGCGATCATCTGCGTGCCGATCAACACATCGGCCTGGCCGTCGGCGAAGCGCTGCAGGATCGCCCAGTGGGCCTCCGCCGTGCGCGCCGTATCGCGGTCCCAGCGCAGCAGGCGGGCCTCCGGCCAGCGCTGGCGAACGGCCTGTGCCAGCCCTTGCGTCCCCAGGCCGAAGGGGCGGATACGCGCGCCGCCGCAATGGGGACAACGCTCCGGCAACGGCTCCCCCCGCCCACAGTGATGGCAGATCAGTAGGGGCGACCCTCCGTGGTCGCCCCCCTCGTGGTCGCCCGGCGCCCCCATCCCGTAGGGGCGACCCTCCGTGGTCGCCCCCCCCGTCGTGGTCGCCCCTCCCGTCGTGGTCGCCCCCCCATGGTCACCCGGCGCCTCGCCGGGCATGAGGTGCAACGTCAACGGCACATCGCATTCCGGACAGCGGGCCACCGTGCCGCAGTCGCGGCAGAGGACGAACGTCGCCGCGCCGCGCCGGTTGAGGAAGAGGATCGCCTGCTCGCCCCGCCCCAGCGCCTCGTCCAACGCCCGCTGCAGCACCCGGCTGAAGATGGACATGTTGCCTGCCTTCAGCTCGGCGCGCATGTCCACCACCAGCACCGGCGGCAGGGGCATGTAGCGGGCCTCCGCCGGGCCGTCCCACAGCGGGCGGTAGCGCAGGACAGGGGCCTGGTAGACCGCCCGCAGGTCGGTCAGGCGGCGAGCGTGGCCGAGGATGCGCCGGTTCAGCGTCAGCAGGCGGAAATCGCCCCGCTGCGCCCGCACGAACGATTCCAAGCTGGGCGTGGCCGAGCCGAGGATCACCGTCGCGCCGCTCAGCCGGGCCAGCTTGACCGCCGTCTCGCGGGCGTGGTAAGCCGGGCGCGAGGCCTGCTTGTACGAGCCGTCGTGCTCCTCGTCCAGGACGATCAGCCCCAGGGGGAACAGCGGGGTAAAGAGGGCCGAGCGCGGGCCGACGACGACGTCCACCTGCCCGGCGCGCGCCCGCCGCCAGACGTCGTAGCGCTGACCCTCGGTGAGCTGACTGTGGACGACCGTCACCCGGCCGGGGAAGCGCCCGGCGAAGCGGGCGACGGTCTGCGGGGTCAGGCTGATCTCCGGCACCAGGACGATCGCCCGGCGCCCCTGGGCCAGCACCTCGTCCACCGCGCGCAGGTACAGCTCGGTCTTGCCGGAGCCGGTGACGCCGTGGAGGAGGAAGGTTTCGGAGTGCGGCGTTTCAGGTTTTAGGGCGGGGCGGATGGCGTCCCAGGCGGCCTGCTGGTCAGGGGTGAGGGGGAGGGGCGTGGTCGGGAGGAAAACCCTGCCCTCCAGCGGGTCGCGCCAGACCTCGTCCACGTCGAAGGCGACCAGGCCGCGCGCGGCCAGCCTGTCCAGGTGAGCGCGGTTCGCGCCGGTCGCGGCGTAGACCCAACTGACGTCCACTGGCCCGCCCTCGGCGCGCAGGAAGTCGAGGACCTTCGAGTAAGCCCCGGCGCGCAGCCCGTGCAGGGCTGTCTCCGTGTCGGCGTGGGACAACAGACGGACGGTGGTCACCAGGCGAGGAGTGGCGCGCGGCGGGGCAAGCACCGACGTCCGCTCCAGGACGCCCCGCTGCACCAACCGCTCGGCGACGGCGCGCCAGTCGGAGCGCGCGAAAGCGACGTCCAGTTGTCGCCCCAGCAGCGGCCCACGCCGCGTCAGCACCTCCACCAGCCGCCGCTCCAGGGGGCCGGCGGCCTTGGCCGGCAGATCACCAACCACGGCCAGCCGTGCGTCGGTCAGGCCGACGACGCCGGGCGGCAGCATCTGCAGCATGCACTCGTGCAGGGGAGAGAGCGTCTCCCGGCTCATCCAGCGCGCCAGCGCAATGTGGACGGCGTCGAGCACCGGCGCAGGGTCAACCAGTTCGCCGACCGGTTTCGTCTCCTCCACGGCGGGCCGCTCAGGCAGGTCCACCACAACCGCGTAGAGCGAGCGACCGCGGAAGTCCACCGTCACCAGCGAACCGACCGTCACCCGCCCCATCAGACCATCCGGCAGGTGATAGTCGAACAGCGGTTCCCCTTCACCCGCTGTCCGCACGGGGGAAAGCACGACGACGCGCACGAACATGCTGCACCCTACGTGTTACGTGTTGCGTGTTGCGTGGTCTGTGCTCCGTGGTCAGTGGTCGGGTCGTCCCACAGCATCAGACCTCCTCCCCAAACCTCCGGCTGAAGCGCTGGAAGACCAGGTAGCCGAACACCAGCATCGCCAGGGAGGTCACCGCTGTACGAAGGAGGAAGTCCCAGCCGCTGGGCACGCCCCAGTAGAGCAGCTCGCGGTAGGTCGTCACGATGGAAGCCATCGGATTGAGGCGCAGCAGCCACATGCGCGGGTCCACCGTCATTCCCAACACTACCGCCTGGTGAGGGACCGTGTCAATCGGATAGAAGACCGGGGTGAGGAAGAACCAGGCCAGCATCACCACACCGAGGATGATCTGCGTGTCGCGGTAGAAGACGTTCAGCGTGGACAGGAACAGCGTCAGTCCGATGGAAAAGGCAAGCTGCAACAGGATGGGCAGCGGCAGGAGCAGCGCCCACAGCGTCGGCGGCCGGCCGACGATCAGGGCCAGGAGGAAGAAGACCGGCAGGGCCAGGAGGAAGTTGACCAGGTTCGCCAGCACGACGGAGACCGGCAGCACCGCGCGCGGGAAATAGACCTTCTTGATCAGGTGCGCGCTGCCAACGACGCTGCCGGTGCCCTGCATAATCGCATCATTGAAGAAGTTCCACGGCAACAGGCCGGAGAGGAGGAAGATCGGGTAGTCGCCGATCTGGTCGTTGTTCAGGAAGATGGTGAAGAGGATGCTGTAGACGATCATCATCAACAGCGGGTTGAGCCACGACCAGGCGATGCCCAGGAACGAGCTCTTGTAACGGGCCTTCAGGTCGCGTTCGACCAGGTTGCGCACCAGCTCACGGTACTCCCAGAGCTCCCGCAGTGGACGGATCATCGTTCGATCAACTCCCGATAGATACTGACCAACTGTCGCCCGGCGCGCTCCCAGGAGAAGTGCCTGGCGGCGCGACGGCGCAGCCCCTCCCCCAGCGCCCATCGCAGTTCAGGCTGTTCGACCAGGGCCTGGATGCCGTCGGCCAGGGCGGTGGGGCTGCCGACCGGCGTGGCATAGACGCCCAGCGACCCCAGGTACTCACGGCTCTGCGGCGTGTCGAAGGCCACGACGGGCAATCCCATGGCCATGTAGTTGAGCACCTTGCCGCTGCCCTCGGTGGCGGAGAGCTTGGGCGCGATGCCGATGTCGCCCAGGGCCAGATGAGCCGGTGCGTCCGTGTATGGCACCTTGCCGGTGAAGACCACCCGCTCCCCCACGCCCAGGTCGGCGGCCATCTGCCGGTAGTAGTCCACCGAGGGGAAGCCGCCGATCAGGAAATGGACAGCCACGCCGCGCTCCTGCAGCTCGCGCGCCGCCTGCAGCAGGTGCGGGATGCCCTGATAATCGGCCAGCAGTCCCAGGTAGACCACCACCGGTCGCTCCACCGGCAGTCCCAGGGCGCTGCGCCGCGCAGCGACCTCGTCTGCGTCGAGCAAGCCGGGACGGAAGAAGTCCAGGTTGACGCAATCGGGGAGCGGACGGACGCTGTGGGCATCGCGGCCGGCCGCCTGCTCCACCTCGATCGCCCCCTGCTGCGTGCTGGGGAGCACCAGGTCGGCCATCTCGTCAATGCGTGCCTCCAGCAGACGCACCCACGGGTACCACAGGCCGCGTGGGTCGAGGAAGCGATGATCCACCATCTCGCCGGTCAGGCTGCCCTGGCGGTCGAAGACGACCGGCAGGCGGCGCAGCCGACCGATCACCTTCCCCATCAACGCCCCTTCGTAGAGGTGGCCGTGGATCAGGTCGAAACGGCGAGTCAGCACCAGCTCCAGCACCCGCCAGCCCAGGAAGACATCGAAGGCCAGCTTGTGCAGGCTCGAACCGACCTCGTAATCGGCCCGCCACGGCGTCGGGCGGCAACGGACGATCTCCAGGCCAGGAACGTCCTGCCCCTGGTAGTAGGTAGCGATAGTGACCTGGTGGCCCAGTCGCTGCAAGGTCCGCGCCTCCTCCAGGATGCGCACGTGACAGCCGTAGTCGAGGAAGAAGGAGGTGGGGGCGATCATCAAAATGCGCAGGGGTCTACCCAACAGCCCGCCTCACTCACCGCAAGTGGTCGTCAATCCCCTTCTTCCTCCCGTCGAGGGCGGCGCAGCAGCCCACCGAAGAACATCTGCGTGGCCCGTTCGCCCGGCGTGGGTGGTTTCGCTGCCGCTTCCAGGCCCTGTTCCCACTGCCCGCCGGCGCGCTCCGCGATCCAGCGGGCGCGTCCGGCAGCGGCCTGGGCGTAGAACTCGCCGAGCGCCTGCTCATCGCCATCCAACAGCCACTGGCGCACCCACCCCAACTGGTCGAGCAGCAGGTCGAGCCGGCGGACGAGGTTCGCGCGGTTGAGCATGGCGGCCATCACGCGCGCCGGAGCATCAGCGGCGGAAGGGCCGCTGACAGCGGCGAACTCGTGGCCAGCCATCCGGCGCAGGTCCGACCAGCCAGGGGAATCCACCGTCGCCCGCAGCAGCGCCGCCGCCAGCAGCGCCGGCAGGTCGGTCACCGCCGCCTGCAGGCCGTCGTACTCCAGCGGCTCCGTGAAGAATGGCTGCGCGCCCAGGGCGTGAGCCAGCGCGACCAGCACCTGGATCGCTTCGGCATCGGTCTCCAGGGTCGGCGCGATGCAGTAGATGCCGCCCTTGAACAGGTCGGCACGGGCCGCCTCCGGGCCGCTCAACGGCTCGCCTGGCGGGGTCGCCGGGCCGGGAATGGGCGCACCGGTGACGAAGCGGACAGAGGGGGGCAGGAACTGCCCGGCCCACGCGACTACCGGCGCTTTGAGAGGCGCAGTGTCGGTGACCACGCAGCCCTCCGACAGTTCCGGCCCCAGCACCCACAGCGTTTCGCGCACGGCCGGCAGAGGCAGGGCCAGGATGACCAGGCCGGCTTCCTCACAGGACGCCGGCAGGTTCCAGCTTGTCCGGGTCACCGCCCCCATCTGCTGCGCCTTGCGCGCCCGCTCGGCATCAACATCGTGGCCGACGACCTCCAGGTTTGCGCTCTGTTGACGCAGCGCCAGGCCGATGGAAGCGCCCACGCACCCCAGACCGACGATCGCGACTCGACCTTCCATGCTCACCTCTCGTAACTGCTCACCCTCCCGCAGGTTTGGGCGCAATTGGCAGCCCAAATCGCACTGCAATGGCCACTCCGATGCGTTGCTCAGTCACTTCCGAACCTGCAGGAGGGTGAGCCGAGCAGTTACCACCTCTCCTCCATTCGCCAACAGCAGGCCCTATCCGTTCTCATCCGCCTCCTGTAGCAGGGCCAGCAGGGCATCCTCCTCCCCGTCGGGCATCGCCAGCCGTTCCTCGTGACGGCGGATCAGGGCGACGGTGAGCGGCGAACAGCCCGCCTCCGTTGCCCATTGGGCGCCCTGTTCGGCGTGCCGCCGATAGACGACGAAGGGTCGCCGCCAACCCGTCGGCTCTCCGGCAGACATGCGTTCCAGCCAGCGGGGGGCGAACCGTCCCAGCAACACCACTGCCACGCGCACCCACAGCGCCGGCGGCGCGGCAGCCTTGCCCACGTCGTGCAGCAGCGCCGCCGTCAGCAGATCGGCGGACTCCACCCCCCGCGCGCGCAGCGTCCGGAAGACCGTCAGCGCGTGCCGGCGGTCGGCGGGGAGCATGCGCTGGAAGAGGGCCTGCTGCGCTGGCGTCAACACCCGCTCGATGTCGCTCAGCTCCTCCTGCACCCACCACGCCGTCAACGCGCGGAAGAACTGCCGCACCCGGTAGGCCGCCCGTCCACTCACAGGGTGAAGAAAACGATCTCCAGGAATCCCCGCAGCGGCTCGATCAACCAGCCGACCAGGTCCAGCCCGAGGCGGGGAAGAAGGAACAACAGCGTCATGAGCACGAACGGGCTGAACGGCTGGAAGGAGGCGAAGCGGTCGGCCCACGCTGGCGGCAGCACCCCCATCAGCACCTTCTCCCCGTCCAGCGGATAGAACGGCAGCAGGTTGAACAGGCCCAGGCCCAGGCTGATGTCAGCGATCCAGAACAGCAACAGCGCCGGGTTGAGCAGGCTGTCGGTCGCGAAGGCGTCGTACAGGCTCAACAGGCCCAGCCGGAAGGGAATGGCGCAGAGCGCCGCCACTAGAAAGTTGGACACCGGCCCTGCCGCCGCGCTGAGCGCCATCCCGGTCCGCGGCGCCAGGCGCATTCGATAGGGATTTACCGGCACCGGCCTGGCCCAGCCGAAGCCGGTCAGCAGGATCATAAGGCCGCCGAACAGGTCGAGATGGGCCAGCGGGTTCAGGCTGAGCCGGCCCTGACTGGCAGCGGTGTCGTCTCCCAGGCGGTGCGCCGACCAGGCGTGCGACCACTCGTGGATCGGCATGCCGATCAGCAGCACAATCAGCCGCGCCAGCAGGGTAACGGGTGTGAGACCGAGAAAGGACATAATGGTTCGTGTTCCGTGCGAAACCTATCCCGCCGCCTTGATGATCGCGCTGACCAGGTGACTGCCCAGGATCGCCAGGCCGTCAACGGGCATGTAGTGCGGCGCGCTATCCTCGAACAGGATCGAGGCCCGCGAGGGGAATTCCTCATCCCCCAGCCAGTAGACAGCGGCCATGCGGATGCGCGGCAGCACCTGGAAAGCATAGCCAGCGTCGCCCATCCCCAGTCCGACCCCGTTCAGGCGCTGCGCGGCGGCGCGGAAGGCGCTTGGCCCGGCGTCGCCCAGCTCCCGCACCAATCGCTCCTCCGCGTAGCCGCGGAACGCCTGCGCGTAGAACATCCCCCCTGGCAGGCCGTGGTAGGCGACCCAGCGGCCCGACGGGGTCGTGCCATCGGCAGTAAGCAGGTAGGTGAGGATGAGCGCTTGGATGAACGATGTCTGTTCCGCGCCGGTGTCCGCCCGCTGGACAACGAAGTCTGGCGGGGCGATCCGGTAGTCGCGCCAGAAGAACGGCACCCGGAACGCCCTGTCCGCCTCGAGCGTGCAGCCGCTGCGCACCACCACGCGGGATGGGTCCGCGCTGCGCAATCGCTCGCGCGCCTCCGTCACCAACGGAGCCAGCTTATCGTACCACTCCTGCAGTCCGGCTGGATTCCCTCCCGGTCTGAGCACCTCCCCCTCCTACGGGCGGCGGAGCTGGTCAATCAGTTCCAGGAACTGCCCCCACTCCTCCTCGAAGAAATGCACCGTGACCATGCCGAACTCGAGGTGGTAGGTGAGTTCGTGATCCTCTTCCTCGATACGCCAGATGTTGAAGTCCTCGGTCTCGGCCAGAACCTCGATCTC
>DAOTYW010000161.1:0-6746 GCA_034434755.1 Anaerolineae bacterium
CCGACGGTGATCACCTCCTCGTGACCGTTCGCGCCCCAGATGGACTTGCCGAAGCCCACGTCGTCCCCGCAGCGGCTGTCCGGGCAGATGTTCCCACAATTCCCCGCCGCGAAGCAGACGATGATCCCCTCGGCAATCGCCTGCAGCACCTTCAGCGTGAAAGGGTGACGGGGATCGGTGGCGTAATCCGGCGCCCACTCGTTCCGGTACATGCCCCAACTGTTGGAGAGAATCTGCGGCGTGCCATCCTGCCGGTAGCGCTCGATGGCCCAGTCGAAGGCCAGAATCGCGTCGGAGATGAAACCGCCGAAGCTCGGCCCCTCCGATTTGAGGATGCCGATGTCCAGCAGCTTTGCCTGCGGACAGACGCCCACGGCGTCGTAGGCGCACATCGTCCCGTGGCCCTGCTCGTCCATGCCCCAGGGGATGTCGTCGTCCGCTGTCCAGCCGTCCACCACCGCCGGCACGGCCCGGCGGTTCACTCCCGTGTCACAGATGCCAATGACGATCCCCTCGCCGCGGACCCCCTCCTCCCAGATGCGGTCGCAACCCAGGTACGTGACCACGTCGGCGATGGTCCCCTTGGGGATGGATGGGTCGCAGTCCACCTTGGGACAGGGGGTCGGCCCGGCGGGAGGGGATGGGAACGGGGCAATGGGCGCATCGCTCCAGACGGCGACCACGTCGGGATCGGCGCGTAGTTGCCATTCCTCATCCGGCGCGATCTCGCCGCGCAGAAGCACGGAGTCCTCGTCCAGCACATCCATCCCGAACAGCGCGTAGTGGTGCACCGGTCGCCGGGCCGGCAGCGGGTCGAAGCGCTCATCGAGGGCGAACGACGAGGCCCGTTCGGGCAGGCGGACCGCCTTCGCCATCGCCTCGATGGGCGGCGACGTGCTGCGTTTCTTCACTTCGACAATGACTCGTCTGGCAGCCATCGGTGACCTCCTGGAACTGTGTCAGAGCCTGGGCGGATGACGATCAGAAAGCGAACGGGCTCTTCGGTCGAACGCCCACTTCTTCCTCGTCGGCTTCGGCCAGTGGCGCGATGGGCGCGTCGCTCCAGATGCGCACGACGTTGGGCTGGCCCTCCAGGTCCGCTTCGTGTCCCTCCAGCACCCGTCCCCGCAACAACACGTGACGATAGCGCTGTGGTTCCTTCGCCGCTTCGGAAGGTTCGCTGGAGACCAGGTAATCCAGGTCGAGATCGAGACCGTGATCCGCTAACGCGCTGGCCAGTTCGCGCACGCGCCGGGCAGAGGCCCGCCGCGGCACCCGCATCTCGACCAACACTTGCTTTTCCATCCCTTACCTCCCCTACTCTCATTGTACGACCGAAAGCAGCTTTGTCAACCGTCCGCCCTATCGGGCCAGGAAATCCAACACCTGTGCGAGGACCTGCTCCGGCGTCAGTCTGTCGGTGTCCACCAACAGATCGGCGTGGGCGCGGGCGTGGGCGAGCCGTTCCGTCAGCCGCTGCCACTCCCCAGGCGGCAGCGATCGCCCCTGACGGCGTTCCGCCGTCGCTTGGGAAACTTCGAGGTAGATGAGGACATCGGGGTCGGTGATGCGTTGCCACATCGCCGGCACGTAGGAGTGTTCCTGGGCCACCTCGCGGGCGCGGATGCCCCGCTCGCGCAGGGCCGCGACCAGCGTGCTCTTGCCCGCCCCGCACGGCCCGACCACGGCGACCAGCGGGCCGTCGGTCAGCGTGCGCGCTTCTCGCGCCGCCGCCCGAACCAGGTGCGCGGCCCCCGCTCGCGCGGCAGACATTCTTGCCCTCCCTCGTTCAGCCGGTTGAGGCAGGCCAGGGCCTCCAGCGTAGCGGAGACGACGATCTTGTCCCCCGCCGCCAACCGCCGCTCGTCCGCCGGGTGCAGGTCTACACCCGCCTCCCCGCGATGGAGGATCACCGACAGGTCCAGTTCCCGCTCGACATCGGCGATGGACATGCCGACCAGCGGTGAGCCGGCGGCCACGGCGACCCGGCTTACGTTGAGCAGCACGTCGTCCACGTAGAACGAGTAGTTCACCGCCGCGCGGGTGGCGGCAGCGGCGAACGCCGGGGCCGCCAGGGATGAAGTGCTAAAGGTCGTCTTGATGCCGAAACCGCGTCGTACCCGCTCCACCAACTGCTGGTCGAACATGCGCAACACGACCTTGATGCCCGGGTTCATCTCCCGCGCATCGAGGGCGATCTCCAGGTTGGCCAGGTCGTTCTCGGTGCAGGCGACAATCGCCGAAGCGCTGCGCACGCCAGCCTTCTCCAGCATCCCCTCTTGACAGGCGTCCCCCACCAGCGTCGGCACACCTTCCTTCTGCAACTGTTCGAGGAACCGTCCCTGCGGGTTACGTTCGATGCCGACGACTTCCTGTTTCAACTGCAGCAGTTGGAGAACGACGCTGTAGCCCAGTTTGCCCAGGCCGCAGACGATGATGTGATCGCGAAAGGTTGATGCCACAGCCACCTGCCAGGCCTCCCTTCGTTCATGCCGATTGAACAGGGCAGTGCCGAACTGCACTACACCGTTGACGACCAGCGCCAGACCCAGGAGCGGCCAGAGGACGAAGACGACCTGAGCCAACAGGTGCTCCGGAAAGTCCGCCGCGATCTCGAAGAACATCAGCCCGAAGGTCACCCCAAAGGCCCGCCCCCAACTCAGCAGGCGAGGATGATCATAGGCAAAATGAAGGACCAGCGTGCCAACGAACAGGAGGACGATGAACACCAGCAGGGTGAAACGGAACTGCCGCACCAGGACGCGGGTATCGCGGAGGTAGGCACGAACGAGACGAGGGTTCAATGGTCAATGTCCAATGCCCAATGTCCAACTGCCATCATCGAATCGGCACCTGCACAGTCAGTCGGCGCACTTCGCTGCCCTCGGCCGCGCCGACCTGGAGGACGAGCACGCTGATGTCGTCACGGGGACGGTTGTCCTCCAGGGCCAGCGCCCGCGCCAGCAGCCCGTCGGCGATGGACTGGGCGTCCTGCCCGGCGGCGACCAGCGCCGCCACCTCCGCACCCACGTCGAGCGGCCCGCCCCGCCGCTCCCCTGCCGTCGCCAGGCCGTCAGTGTAGACCACGACGATCAGCCCTGGCCGCATCGGCACCTCGGTGATCACCGGGCGAGTGCGGGCGTAGAAACCGATCGGCTGGGCCGGTTCGTCCAACCACCGCACTTGCCCGTCCGGCTCGACCAGGATGATCGGCAAGGGATTGTTCCGCGAGAGGACCAACGTGCCAGTGTGCAGGTCTACGGAGACGATGTTCAGGGTGGCGGAGACCTTCCCTCCCTTGTAGGCATGCAGAGAGTCGTTGGCGGCGCGGGCGGCGGCGCCGTCGCGCACGCCCTCGGCCAGCTCGGCGATCGCCTTGCGGGCGACCAAGGTGCTGATCGCCTTGGCCGCCCGCCCCGACCGCTGACCGTCTACCAGGACAAACGAGAGGCCGCCGCGGGGACGCTCGATCATCTCCAGCGTGTCCCCGCTCTCGCCAGCGGCCCACTTGGGCACTTTGGCAACGGCGACCCTGACCTCCACGGCGCGCGCTACTCCTCCCCCGGCCCGCTCACCTTCTGGCTGATCGCCCCCAGGGAGAACTCGATCTCCACGTTCGGCGCCACCTCCAGGCGAGCGCGGTTGCTCTCCCGATCCAGATAGGTCAGCTTGCCGAAGATCCCGCCAATGGTAACCACCCGGTCACCGACCTGCATCTGCTCCATCTTTTGCTGGTACTTCTTCCGTGCTCGCCATTGGCTGTAGAACATGAAGCCGACCATGCCGACGATCAGAACGAGCAACACGAGCGTCTGGTCCATTTTTTCTCCTGAAACGGTAGATTTCGGGCCGTGGAATCGCCGGCCCGCGCAGTCTATTATACCCGCGATGGAAAATCGCGGCAAGCTACCTCCGGCCGGTGTGCGTCCTGGCAATCCGTGGCCCGTAAAGCGGTTTGTGCTTCGCCGGGCGCTGGGTTACAATAGGCAGCGGGAGGGACGTGGAATGAAAGTCGTCACCGTCGCACAGATGCGCGCCATCGAGTCGGCGTCCGACGCCGCCGGCCACAGCTACGCAGCGATGATGGAACGGGCCGGGCGGGCCGTGGCTGAGGCGCTGATCGCCCGCATGGAGGTGAAGAAGAAGCCGATCCTCGTGCTGGTCGGGCCGGGCAACAACGGCGGCGATGGGCTGGTCGCCGCCCGCTACCTGGCCCACGCCGGCGCCGAGGTCGCCTGCTACCTGGCCCGCCCCCGCCCGCCGGACGACGAGAACCTCCGCCGCCTGCAGCCGCTGCCGGTCCTCTGCACCACCGCCAGCGATGACACCGACCATCAGGTGCTGCGGCGGCTCTGCGCGGGCGCGGAGGTGATCGTGGACGCGCTGTTGGGCACTGGCAGCGCCCCGCCGCTGACCGGCAGCGTGGCTGAGATCCTGAGCATCGTCGGCCAGGCGCTGGCCCAGCGCGGCCGGTCAACGCCGGAGCTGACCACGCTGAACCGGCTGCCGCCGCCCTCCCCCCGCGCCCGCCCGCTGGTGGTCGCGGTGGACGGGCCTAGCGGGATGGACTTCGACAGCGGGGCGCTGGACGGGGTCGCCCTGCGCGCCGATGTGACGGTCACCTTCGCCTGCCCCAAGCGCGGCCACTTCCGCTTCCCCGCCGCAGCGGCGCTGGGCGCGCTGGTCGTTGCCGACATCGGCTGCGACCCGGCGCTGGCGGCGGGGGTGGAGCTGGAAGTGGTCACCCCGCAGCAGGTCGCCGCCTGGCTGCCGGCGCGCCCGCCGGACGCGCACAAGGGGACGTTCGGGCGGGCGCTGATCGTAGCTGGATCGGCCAACTACACCGGCGCGGCGCGCCTGGCCGGGGCGGCAGCGCTGCGCGCCGGCGTGGGGCTGGTCACCCTCGCCCTGCCGGCTGCCATCCACAGTGCGGTCGCCGCCGGCCTGCCGGAAGCCACCTACCTGCTCCTGCCCCACGAGATCGGCGTGATCGCCGAAGCGGCTGCCGATGTGCTCAAGGAACACCTGCCGCAGGTCGAGGCGCTGCTCTTGGGGCCGGGGCTCGGCCGGGAGAAGGAAACCGTTGCCTTCGTGCTCGCCCTGCTGAGCGGCAGCGAGCGGCGGGCGGTGGGATTCCTCCGCAGCGATGGGCCGTCGGGCGCCCGCCCCACCCTTCCCCCGCTGGTCGTGGACGCCGATGGGCTGAACATCCTCGCCGGGCTGCCCGGCTGGCCGTCCATGCTCCCGCCGGGGACGGTACTGACGCCACACCCGGGGGAGATGGCTCGCCTGACGGGTCTCTCTATTGGTGAAGTGCAGCGCGAACGGGTGGAGATCGCGCAGCAGCAGGCGCGCAACTGGGGACACGTCGTCGTGCTCAAGGGGGCCCATACCGTCGTGGCCGCGCCGGATGGGCGGACAGCGCTGCAACCGTTCGCCAATCCGGGCCTGGCGACGGGCGGGACGGGCGATGTGCTGGCCGGGATCATCGTCGCCCTGCGCGCTCAGGGATTGGGTCCGTTCGAGGCTGCCGTAGCGGGGAGTTACCTGCATGGCCTGGCCGGGGAGCTGGCCCGCGCCCACTGGGGCGCCGCAGGAATGGTCGCCGGCGACCTGCTGCGCACCCTGCCCGAAGCCTGGCAGCGGGTCGAGGAGCAAACACCCGCCCGCGGGGGCGAGAAACCCGCGGGCGAGGTGACTGCTCACCCTCCCGTAGGTTTGAGCGCAATGGGCAGCCCAAATCGCACTGCCATGGCCACTCCGATGCGTTGCTCGGTCACTTCCGAACCTGCGGGAGGGTGAGCTGAGCAGTTACTATGCCACAAGGTCTGGGAGACCTTTAGGGTTTGGGCGGGCTGATGCGCGCGGCATAGGCCACGACTTCAGCGCGGTTTTGGAGGTGTAGCCTGTCCATAATGGCGCGCATGTGATTTTTGACGGTGCTCTCGGACAGGTGCAATTGAACCGCCACTTGTTTATAGCTGAGGCCGTTCGCCACCAGCGTGAGGATCTCTACCTGGCGCGGCGTGAGCTCATCGGCGGCCAGCGCTTGCGGGGCAGACGTGGCCAGGCGGCCAAACTCGCGCAGGAGGCGCGCGGCCAGTCCCGGCGAAAAGGGCGCCTGGCCCTGTTCCAGCCCCGCGAACAGGTCGAAAAAAGTCTGGCTGTCCAACTCTTTGAGCAAATAGCCCGATGCGCCGCTCTTGATCGCCTCGAACAAATCGTCATCGTCTTCAGAGATGGTGAGCATGACGATCTTGACGTCGGGCATTTCCGCTTTGATGAGGCGGGTGGCCTTGAGGCCGTCACAGCGCGGCATGTGGATATCCATCAGGATCACGTCGGGGCGCAAGGCGCGCGCTTTGTGGAGCGCCTCGAACCCATCGTGCGCCACGCCCACCACGTGCAGACCGCGCGTCTGCAGCAGGTTTTGCAGGCCCTCCACGAACAGTTGATGATCGTCAGCAATGAGGATTTTCATACCGAGAGCATTCTAACGCAAAGGCGATAAAGGCGCAAGCGGCGCACGGACGATGACCCGCGTCCCCTGCCCCGGCGCCGACTCGATGCGCAGGTTGCCGCCGATTTCTTGCGCCCGCTCGTGCATAATCTCCAGGCCAAAATGGCTCCCCTCTTCTCCGGCCTCCCGGAGGAGGGTGCTTAAAAAGGGCAGAGAGGACACAGCGGTCATGGTATAATTGGGCTATCCTTTCCTTCCTGGAGGTCAGGCAGCCGTGTTGAGAGAG
>DAOTYW010000162.1:0-1557 GCA_034434755.1 Anaerolineae bacterium
TTCCTGTTGGAATACCTGGACGACACCGTCAAGACTCCCGACGACGTGCTCAAGACGTCAAACCTGCCGGTCCTCGGCGCGATCTCGCGCATCGAGGGCCAGGGCTATCCGGAAAAGCTGATCGCCGCCCGCCAACCGCTCTCCCCCATCGTCGAGGCCTACCGCGTCCTGCGTACTAACATCCAGTTCTCCTCGGTGGACCGGCCCGCCCGCACGCTGATGGTCATCAGCCCAGGCCCCACCGAGGGCAAGAGCGTCACCCTGGCCAACCTGGCCGTGGTGTTGGCCCAGACGGGACTGCGAGTGGTGCTGGTGGATACCGACCTGCGCCGCCCGGTGCTACACAAGGTCTTCACCCTCTCCAACAGCCACGGCCTGACCGACGCGATCCTGCGCCCCAACCCCGGCGTGGAGGAACACCTGCAGGAGACGGGGGTGGAGAACCTGCGCCTGCTGGCCAGCGGCCCCCTCCCGCCCAACCCCGCTGAACTGTTGGGATCGGAGCGCATGGGGGCGCTGATCGAGGAACTGAAGCGGCACGCCGATGTAGTCTTGTTCGACAGCCCTCCCGCGCTGGTGGTCGCCGATGGCGCGATCCTGGGCGCGCGGGTGGACGGCGTGCTGGTGGTCAACGACGCCGGACGCACCCGCCGCGCCGAGGCCCGCCGGGCGGTGGAGGAGCTGAACCGCACGCGGGCCAACCTGCTCGGCGTGGTGCTGAACCGCCTGTCACAGCACCGTGGCGGTTACTCTTACTACCGCTACTACTATTACGAGAGCGAGAGCGGCGAACGGCGCAAGCGCCGCCGCCGCACGACCTGGCTGGAGCGGCGGCTGCCGTTCCTGCACCGGCGCCGTCACGAGACAAACAACTGACAGTCGGCGCCCATCCGTTGCATCCTCCCTCCCGCAGGTTCCAGAACCTGCGGGAGGGTTTTGAGAGGCGTGATTTGTCCCTCGCTATCGAGACAGACCACCTGACCAAGCTCTTCGCCCGCCCCAGGCACGTCGCCGGCTTCACCCTGCCGTTCGCCTCCCAGGAGGGGACGCTGGCAGTGGATCACGTCAGCTTCACCGTCCACCAGGGGGAGATCTTCGGCCTGGTCGGGCCCAACGGCGCGGGCAAGACGACGTTGGTCAAGCTGCTCTGCACGCTGATCCTCCCTACCTCCGGCACGGCGCGGGTCAACGGGTTCGACCTGGCCCAGGAGAGCCGCATCAAGGCCTCGATCGGCCTGGTGACCGGCGACGAGCGCAGCTTCTACTGGCGGCTCTCCTGCCGCGAAAACCTCCGCTTCTACGCCGGGCTGCTCGGCCTCCCCGCCGCCCAGGCCGAGCGACGGATCGCGGAACTTTCCCGCCGGCTCGACCTGGGCGACTTTCTGGACAAGCGCTTCGATGCCTGCTCGACCGGCATGAAGCACCGCCTGGCCCTCGCCCGCGGGCTGCTCAACGATCCGGCGGTGCTGTTCCTCGACGAACCGACCCGCAGCCTCGACCCGCTGGCCGCCATCCGCTTCCGCGAGATGGTCTACACCCTCTCCCGCCAGGAGGGGC
>DAOTYW010000163.1:0-4807 GCA_034434755.1 Anaerolineae bacterium
GGCAGCGGTTCGCAGCTCGCGCCCGATGTGGCATATAACCCCGCTCAGCAACGGTACGCGGTCGTCTGGAGCGATACCCGCAGCGACCTCGGCGACATCTACGGCCAGTTGCTCCTCGACGATGGCACGCCGGACGGCAGTGAGAATGCCGTCTCCGTGGCGGACAACACCCAGGAGTCGCCACGGATCGCCGCCAACAGCTCCAGCGGCGAGTGGATGGTGGTCTGGCAAGACCGCCGCGATACCGCGACCATCGCCGACGTGCGCGCCCGGCGGCTAGCCGCCGACGGCTCACCGTCCGGGGACGAGATCGTCATCGCCAACGAGGGACGGGGGGAGTTCTTCCCCGCTATCACCCACAACCCCAACACATCCCAGTTCCTGGTCTCCTGGTACGATAGCACAGTGAGCCCCGCCGGCACCATCCTGACCCGGCGGATCAACAGCGATGGTTCCCTCGCCGGCGCCGCGGTCGCGGCCTCATCCACCACCGCCGATCCGTACTTCACCTCGGCCATCGCCTACGATGACGAGGGCGCCACCGGCACGTACCTGGTGTTGTGGCGGGACTTCCGGGACGAGGACGCCGGCACGGTCTTCGCCCGCCGCGTCAACGACAACGGCGTCATGCTGGCCAGCGAGTTCGGCATCTCCAAATGGGCCGACCAGAGCGAGCCAGCCCTCGCCTACAACGCCGAAAACGACCAGTACCTGCTGGTCTGGCGCGACGGACGCAGCCCGCACGATGACATCTGGGCGCGACGGCTAGACGGCAGCGGACGGCCCATCGGCGATGACATCTTCATCGCCAGCAGCGCCACCGCTCAGGGAGCGCCAGCCGTCGCCTACAGCGCCGTCGCCCATCGCTACCTGATCGTCTGGTGGCGGGACCAACCCACCACCGGCTACGACATCTGGGGACAGTTGGTCAAGGCCGACGGCAGCCTCTACGGGAGCCGCTTCGCCATCGCCACGGCGACGGGCCAGCAACAGGCGCCTGCCGTGGCCTCCAGCGACAGCGATTGGGGCTACCTGGTAACCTGGGAAGACGGGCGCGCCGGGTCTGCGGATAGCAACATCTATGGCCGGCGCGTCAACAACGACGGGACGCTAGCCTCCTCTGAACTGCCGATCTGCACCGCAGCGGCCAATCAGTCCGCTCCGGCCATCGCCTACGCCCCTCTGACCGGCAGCGATAGCGATGTCTACATGGTGGTTTGGCACGACGAATACCTGGCCGCCGACAACCGCGAGCTCCGTGGGCAACTGATCGACCGAACGGGCGCGCTGGTCGGCGGCCTGTTCACCGTCGTCTCCGCCCCGGCCCATCAGGAAGAACCGGACCTCGCCTACCACCCCGCCGGCGGCGAGTTCCTCGTCGTCTACACCCAGCGCGACGGCAGCGTGCAGGACATCTACGGCCGACGGGTGGGCGCCGACGGCGCACCCATCGCCGCGCCGTTCCCGATCTGCACCGAAGCCCATGCCCAGTTCGCGGCCTCCGTCGCCTACAGCCCCTCCAACGAAACTTACCTGGTCGCCTGGCAGGACGCGCGCCGCAGTCAAGCCGACATCTACGGCCGCCTGGTGAGCGCAGAGGGCAGCATGGCAAGCGACGATTTCTCGATCTGCACAGCGCAGCGCAGCCAGACGCGCGCCGACGTGGGCTACGGCAGCGGGCAAGATGAGTTCCTGATCGTCTGGGCCGACGATCGCGCCTGGTGGCACAGCGCGGACATCTATGCCCGCCGCATCTTCGGACACATCCTGCCGAACGAGACGTTCATGCCGCTTATTCGACGACAGTAACCCAAAGTAGCTGCTCACCCTCCCGCAGGTTTGGGCGCAATTCGCAGCCCAAATCGCACTGCAATGGCCACTCCGATTCGTTGCCCGGTCACTTCCGAACCTGCGGGAGGGTGAGATGACAGGAGGGAACATGCCAACCGTCATGCTGCCTGGACGTGGCACCATCGCCTATCAATGGAGCGGCGAGGGGCCGGACACGATCGTGCTGGTCAACGGATCGGTCTTCAATTACCACCAGTGGGACCGCTACGTGCTGCCGATCCTCCGCCGCCACCTGGACGGACGCTGCCGCTTCCTGCAGTACGACTACGTGGGGGTCGGCGGATCGTCGGCCAGGAGCAAACCATTCGACCTGCTCGACCTGGCCGACGAACTGCGCGACCTGCTCGACCGGCTGCTGGTGCGGCGCGTCCATCTGCTGGGCACCAGCAAGGGCAGCATAGTCAGCCAGGCCTTCCTCGTCCGCTACCGCGAGCGGGTCAAGAGCTTCTGCGGCGTGGGCAATCCGAACATCCTCTCCCCCAGCGGGGCGCAGACCGCCAACCAGTTCGCCGAACGGCTCGCCGCCCTGAACGACCTGCAGGAGCTGTGGCCGCAGCGGATCAACCGCCAGAACGTCGGGCGGGTCTTCCGACACGTCTATGTACCCGCCTTCTTCATGAAGCGTTACCAGGAGCTGTCGCCTGGCGAGCGGCTGCGCGTCGCGCTGATGATCCAGATGGTCTACCCGGCGCTGCGGGGCACGTTCATCCAGACGATGGCCGATCTGTTCCGCTACTACGCCGGCGGCATCGGGGCGGAAGAGGCTACTGCCCTCGCCGAGGGCCTGCCGAAAGTGCGCGGTGTGCCCATTCTCCTGCTCAACGGCACGGACGATACGGTCACTCCGCTGCCGATGGCCCGCGAACTGGCCGCGCTGCTGCCGGAGGCTGAGCTGGTCGAGTTCGAAGGCGTTACTCATCTGAGCCCCATGACCACCCGCAAGGACGCCCGGCGCGTCTTCGGGCGGTACGTGGAGTTCATGGAAAGGGTGTTGGCAGGATAATGTCAGAACTCTCACTCATCGGCACGGTTGCCCTGGTCACCGGCGCATCGCGGGGGATCGGGCGGGCGATCGCCCTGCGGCTGGCCGGCGCCGGGGCAAAGGTGGTCGTCAGCAGCCGCAAGCTGGAATCGGTACAGGCGGTGGCCGACGAGGTGCGCGCCGCCGGCGGGGAAGCGCTGGCCGTCCAGGCGCACACCGGACAGATGGAGAACGTGCGGGCGCTGGTGGCGCGGACGGTGGAGACGTTCGGGCGGGTGGATGTGGCGGTCAACAACGCCGCCACCAACCCCCACTTCGGCCCGCTGCTCACCGCCAACGAGGGCCAGTTGGATAAGATCCTCGACGTCAACGTCAAGGGCTACTTCCGCGTCTGCCAGGCGGTGGCGCCGGTGATGCAGGCCCAGGGCGGCGGGAAGATCATCAACGTCGCCTCCATCGCCGGCCTGCGCCCCTCGCCCGGCATGGGCGCCTATAGCGTCTCCAAGGCGGCGGTGATCATGCTCACCCAGGTGCTGGCGATGGAGCTGGGCCGTGACCACATCCAGGTCAATGCCATCGCCCCCGGCGTGATCAAGACCCGCTTCAGCCAGGTGCTGTGGCAGACGCCGCAGATCGCCGAACCGATCCTCCAGCACCTGCCGATCCGCCGCTTCGGCGAGCCGGAGGAGGTGGCCGAACTGGCCCTCTTCCTGGCCTCCCCCGCCTCCGACTACGTCACCGGGGCGGTGTTCGTGGTGGACGGCGGGATGAACGTCGCCTCGCCGATGGGGTGAACAGAACCCTCCCGCAGGTTTCAGAACCTGCGGGAGGGTAGTAACAGGAGACCAGCCATGTCACTCAACCTCGATGCCGTCGGCAAGACCATCGGGCCGAAAACGACCCAATACACCTGGCGCGACCTGGTGCTCTACGCCCTGGGGGTCGGGGCGGGGTTCGACGAGCTGGACTACGTCTACGAGAACCGGCTCAAGGCCGTCCCCACCTT
The DNA here is from genome assembly GCA_034434755.1 of Anaerolineae bacterium. Taxonomy (GTDB): domain Bacteria; phylum Chloroflexota; class Anaerolineae; order B4-G1; family DUEL01; genus DAOTYW01. The sequence goes on from DAOTYW010000163.1 coordinate 3,840, forward strand.
CGCCGCCACCGCGATCTACAGCTTCTTCCCCGAGTTCATCGGCGAATCGGGGGTCAATCTGGCCGGCATCCTCCACGGCGAGCACGACCTGCTGCTCCACGCGCCCATCCCGCCGGAGGGCGGCACGCTCTCCAGCGAGGGACGGATCACCCACGTCTACGACAAGGGGCCGGGGCGCGGGGCGCTGCTGTTGGGCGAGGTGGTGACCCGCACCGAGGACGGGCGCAGGCTGTTCACCAACAAGGTCACCCTGTTCGCCCGCCTGGACGGGGGCTTCGGCGGCGAGGAAGCGCCCAAGGAGACCTTCGCGTTCCCCGACCGCCCGCCGGATTTCGAGGAAGTGCAGCACCCCTTGCCCGACCAGCCGCTGGTCTACCGGCTCTCTGGCGACACCTTCGCCCTGCACGTGGACCCCGATTTCGCCCAGGCCAGTGGGTTCGAGCGGCCGATCATGCACGGCCTGTGCACCTACGGCTACGCCTGCCGGGCGGTCGTTCGTCGGCTCTTCCCCGGCGAACCGGAGCGGTTGACCCGCCTGCGCGTCCGCTTCTCGCGCCCGCTCTACCCCGGCACACCGATCAAGACGGAGATCTGGCAGATCGAGGAAGGTCGAGCGCTCTTCCGCACCGTCAACGCCGAGACCGGCGAGGTCGCCCTCGACCGGGGGATCGCCGAGTGGGTCAGCAGGGAAGACGCGGAGACACGGAGACGCGGAGACGCGGAGAGAGAGATTCGCTTCGACGGGCGGGTGGCGATTGTGACCGGCGCCGGGCGTGGGTTGGGCCGCGCCTACGCCCTCGAACTTGCCCGCCGCGGCGCCGCCGTCGTCGTCAACGACCTCGACCCCGAACCCGCCAACCTCGTCGTCCAGGCGATCACCGCCGCCGGCGGCCAGGCCATCGCCAACTCCGACTCCGTCACCGACCCCGAAAGCGGCCGGCGTATCGTCCAATCCGCCCTCGACGCCT
>DAOTYW010000164.1:0-8015 GCA_034434755.1 Anaerolineae bacterium
GTTGGGCGCCCAGGCCGCGCACCTTCTCGGTGACCAACTGGCCGAGGATCTGTTCCGGGTAGGCCGCGCCGGTGGGGTGGTACTGCATGGACTCCAGGAAACCCAGCGGCGCGCCGACGCGGTAGGCCAGCACCACGCCGTCGCCGGTCGCTCCGTAGTGATTGGTGGTCGGGAAGCCCTGGTAGTGCAGCCGTCCACTGCCGCCGGTCGCCAGGACCACCGCCTTGGCCTTGATGTAGCTATAGGCGCCGGTCTCCAGATTCACCACCACCGCCCCGGCCACCTGACCCTTGTCGTCCAGTACCAGCTCAACGGCGGGGGAGAATTCGATCACGGTAATGGTGTCTTCGCGGTTGCGCACCTCGTCGCGCAGCGTGCGCATAATCTCCGCCCCCGTGTAGTCGCGGGCCGAGTGCATGCGCTTGCGGCTGGTGCCGCCGCCGTGCTCCTCCATCATCGTCCCGTCGGGCGCCTTATCGAACATCATGCCCAGCTTTTCCAGCCAGTCAATGACGATGGGCGCATCGGAGACCAGCGCCTCCACCAGTTCCGGGACGTTCGTGAAGTGCCCACCGCCGATGACATCCAGGTAGTGGATGGGTGGACTGTCCTCGGGGCGGTCGGCGGCCTGGATGCCACCCTGGGCCATCATCGTGTTCGCGTCGCCGAAGCGCAGTTTAGTCACCAGGACGATCTTCCCGGCCCCATGTTCACTGGCCAGCAGCGCCGCCGAGGCCCCTGCCCCGCCCCCGCCAACGATCAGCACGTCCGCTTCTACCACCGGGTGGCTCAGGTCGAACTCCGGGGCGATCGGCGAACGTCCCTCGACGATCCGCGCCAGTTCGATGGGCATGCGCTGCCCCTTGCTCACCCCTACGCGGATCGCCTGGAACGTCTCATCCTTGTAGTCGGGATGGAAGCCCTTGAGCACGGCTTCCCGTGCTTCCATAGTCATCGCCGGGAAGGTTTCTTTCAACCGCCGGGGGCGGGTTGCTTCGACCAGGCGGATGGATTCTTGCATCTCAGGCGGATAGCCACTCATTCCCATTCCCCCTTATGGTTCGATCGTGCGCGCCTTGTACCGCGCCTTCAGTTCGTCCTGGCTCAGGTTCTTCAACTCGGCCAGCTCCGCGTCAAACTTTCTGCCCGCCAGCTCTTCCAACCGCTGCTGCAGGTGGGCCGAACGAGGGGCCAGGTAGCGTCCGTAGAGCCGGCGGGCCAGGATAGCGATGTTGTATTGGGCCTCCTCGGCCGGGCAGCGGGCCGCGCACAGGCCGCACATGATGCAGTCGAACGAGATGTCGGCGACGCGGGCGATGTCGCCGCGCATACCGGCGGCCATGTAGGCGCGCACGTCAATTTCCTGCGGGCAGGCCTTCGTGCAGGTGCCGCACCCCAGGCAACGCAGCACTTCCGGGTAGAGGCTGAACAGCGTCGTCGCCGTCGGCTCCAGTTCGGTAATGTCGTAGGACGCCCGGCGAGCCGGGAAGAAGGGCAACTGGGCCAGGTACATGTTCGGCTGCACCACCGTCTGACAGGCCAGGCCAAAGTAGAGCTTCGGGTCGCCCAGGATGCGGTAGGCCGTCCCACACGCCCCGCAAAAGCCACCCCGACAGCCTACACCACGGATCAGCTTGTATCCCGCATACTCCATGGCCTTCATAATCGTCAAGCTGGACGGCACCATGTACCGCTTGCCCATGATGTAGACAGGGATCAAGTCCGCTTCTGTGACTTCAGGCTGTACGTCAATCGTCATTCTTCCTCCTCAACAGGTGACGCGGTGACGCGGTGACACGGTGATACGGTGACACGGTGACGCGGTGACGCGGTGACACGGTGATACGGTGATCTCTCCGCGTCTCCGCGTCTCCGTATCTCCGCGTCTCCGTGTCTCCGCGTCTCCGCGTCTCCGTGTCTCCGCGTCTCCCCCTCACCGCGTCTCCCCTCTCATCGTTCTTCACCGAACTCCGTCCACTCATTCTCCCGGAAGGTAATCAGCGGCAGGGGTTCCTCGACGCTGCGGCCGGGGACATACTCGAAGACCACCTGCACTTCCTGACCAATCGCCCGGAACACGTCCGCGACGGGCAGGTCAGCCGGGCAGGCGTCGCTGCAAAGCCCACAACCGATGCAGGAGAGCACCATGTGGTTCAGGCGGGTCAGGTGAAAGAGAGTCGTGTCGGCCGGCAGGCGGAAGGCGCCCTTGCGCTGCGCCCAGGTCATGTACTGGATCGGTTCGTGGTCGAAGACGGGGCTCTTGAACAGGCAGGTCTTGCAGTAGCAGATCGGGCAGGCGGTCATGCAGTTGTGGCAGCGGACACAGGCCGCGAAGACCCCTTCCACGCCTGCTTTGTCCAGGCGCTCGCGGATCTGGGCGAAGCGGGCGTCGCGCATCTGAGCGCGGGCGGCGGTCACCTTGTTCACCACCTCCGGTCGGCGGCTCTGCGTCTCCGTCGCCGCTAACCCCAGTCTCGTCGCCATCTCGTCGGGCAACGTGACCGGGATACCGGCGGTGAGGTCGGCGCCGAACAGCTCGACCACGATGTCGGCGCCCTCGGCGTGCGGCTTCTCGCACATCTGACAGGCATCGCGGAAGGCGTAGCCCTGCCGCGGCGACAGTTCGCCGCCCTGGGCGGAGGCCAGCAGCGCCGACCGGTCCACCCCACCATCGGCGCCCATCGCCACATAATCGGGAACGGTGTACGTGCCCAGGCAGTCCACCGCCACCGTAACCAGGTCATCCAGGCTGGCCTGTTGCAGCTTGACCAGCTCGACCAGGGCGCGCATCTCGCAGGGGCGCAGCACGGTAGCGATCCGCCCGCGCGGCTGGCGGACCGAGAGCGGGCCGACGACGCGGGCGGCATTGACGCCCATCACCGGCGCCAGCGGATCGGCATGCTCCAGCAGCGCCGGATCGGCCACCAGCACAGGCGTGACCGTGCCCGCAGGAGTTTCCATCGGCACCAGCACGGCGTCCACCATCTTCTCCTCCAACAAGCGCCGGAGAAAGCCGCGCAGCGCGCCAGGCGTGTCGTTGTTCTCAACGGGTATGACAACTCTCATGGTTTGCTCCTCGTTAATCGCCTACCGCAGATCGCGTATCGCGCATCGCGTATCGCAACAGGCTGCGATAAGCGATCTGCGATAAGCGATGCGCGATACGCGATATGCGACTATACTGCCCACTCCTGCCGCATCGGGTTGGGACCCTTTTCCCGCAAGAACTGGGTCATCTCGGTAACGGTGTCGGCGAAGCGCTGGCCTTCGGAGGCGGAGATCCAGCGCAGCCAGACGCGGTCCTCGTCCAATCCAGCCCGTTTGAGGATCTCCTTCAACGCAACGATGCGCCGACGGGCCTTGTAGTTACCAGACTGATAGTGACAGTCGCCCGGATGGCAGCCGCCAATCAGCACCCCATCCGCCCCGTCCAACAACGCCTTGAGCACGTAGGTGGGATCCACCGACCCCGAGCACATCAGGCGAATGATGCGCAGGTTCGGCGGATACTGGATGCGCGACGTGCCGGCCAGGTCAGCGCCGGTGTAGGTGCACCAGTTGCACAAGAAGGCGACGATCTTCGGTTCGAAAGCGGGTTCGGCCATAGTTTCCCCCTACAAGTATGCAAGTTTGCAAGTGTGCAAGTATGCAAGTATGCAAGTGGGCAAGTGGGCAAGTGGGCAAGTGTGTGAGTGATTATTCGATCAGGATGTCTACCTGGGCCAGGACCTGGTCGGCGGTGAAGTGCTGGAGACGGATCGCCTTGGACGGGCAGGTGACGGCGCAGGCGCCACAGCCCTTGCACAGCACCGCGTTGACCCGCGAAACGCCCCAAAATGGGTCGAGCGACGGCGCGCCGAACGGGCAGACCTCCACACACATCCCGCAGCCGGCGCACAGCTCCGGTTCGACAATCGCCGTTTCCGATCCCACCGGCACGGAGCCGCGGATGAGCGGGATCAGCGCCGAGGAGGCCGCCGCCTTGGCCTGGGCTACCGTGTCTGGGATGTCCTTGGGCCCCTGACAGCAGCCGGCCAGGAAGACGCCATCCATCGCCGTGTCCACCGGCCCCAGCTTGGGATGGGCCTCCAGGAAGAAGCCGTCGGCGGAGCGAGGCACTTTGAGCAGAGCAGAAATGTCACCGGCGTCATCGCGCGGCTCCATCCCCACCGCCAACACCACCAGGTCAGCCTCCTGCTCCTGCGCCCGCCCCAACAGTGTGTCCTCGAAGCGCAGCACTACCCGGTCGCCTCGCCGGTCCACCTCGGAGACGTTGCCACGGCGATAGCGGACGCCCGTGCGCCGAGCCTCGTCGAACGATTCCTCACCGCGCTTGCCGAAGGTGCGCACGTCCATATAGAACACACTCACCCGCGCCTCCGGCAGTATCTGTCGCACCATCTGCGCCTGCCTGGCACAGACCTGGCAGCAGACGCGGGAACAGTAGGGATTGCCGAGCTGGATGTCGCGCGAGCCGACGCACTCAATGAAGGCAACGTCGCGCACGGGCTTGCCGTTCACCGTCAGATCCCCCGCCGCCAGACGGCGCTCCATCTCCATCGTGGTGATCACCTGCGGGTAGACGCCGTAGCCGTACTCCGGCTTGCGCTGCGGGTCGAAGATGTTGTAGCCGGTGGCGATGATGATCGCGCCGGCCTGGATGGTTTCAGGGTCCTTGGTTTCAGGGTTCTTGGTTTCAGGTTTCAGGGTTTCAAGTTTCAGGGTTTCAGGTTTCAGGATTTCAGGTTTCAAGTGGTCATCAGGAGAACCTGAAACCTGCAACCTGAAACCTGAAACCTTCACTTCGAAGTTCCCCACATACCCGCTCACCTCCGTCACGCGGCTGGCGAGCATGACGGTGATGTTGGGGTGGGACTGGACGCGCTCGATCAGCGGCTGCAGCCACTCCGCCGCCGGCTCCAGGTCGGGGAAGGTACGGTAGAGGTCAGCCACGCGGCCGCCCAGCCGGTCGCTCTTCTCGACCAGGCAGGCCGGGAAGCCCGCGTCGGCCACGTCCAGCGCAGCGACCATGCCGGCCACTCCGCCGCCGATGACCACGACCCCCGGCGTGACCCCCACCTGGCGCTCCTCCAGCGGTTCCAGGCGGGCCGCTTTGGCCACGGCAGAAGCGACCAGCGCCCTGGCCTTGAGCGTCGCCGCCGCGCTGTCCTGGTGCACCCACGAGCACTGCTCGCGGATGTTCGCCATCTCCATGCGGTAGCGGTTGACGCCGCCCTCCTCCGCCGCTTTGCGGAACGTCGGCTCGTGCATGCGCGGGGAACAGGAGGCCACCACGACCCGATTCAGCCCCAGTTGCCGGCTGTCGTCCTTGATGAGCGTCTGGCCCGGATCGGAGCACATGTAGGTATAGTGGCGCGCAACGACCACCCCCGGCAGAGTGCGGGCAAATTCCGTCACCGCCTCCACATCCACCGTCGCGGCGATGTTCGTCCCGCAGTGACAAATGTACACGCCGATGCGAGGTCTTGACTCCATAAAATCGTCCCTTGAGGTTTCAGGCTTCAAGGTTTCGGGTTCCAGGTTCTCCAATCCACCTGCAACCTCGAAACCTGAAACGCTACAGTGCTTGCCCTACCAGCTCCATAATATCCATCACCTTCAGCCGTTCCGACAGCCCCTGCACCTTGACCGCGTCGTCGAGCATGGCCATGCAGAACGGGCAGGCCACGGCGAGGACATCTGCCCCGGTCGCGGCAGCTTCGTGGACGCGCTGGAAAGCCAGCCGCTGCTCACTGTTGGTGCCCTCGAACCACATCCGCCCGCCGCCGCCCTCGCAGCACAGGCTGCGCTCGCGGCTGCGGTCCATCTCGACGAAGTTGACGCCGGGGATGGCCCGCAGCACGGCGCGCGGCTCGTCGAATACCCCGTTCTGCTTGCCCAGGAAACAGGGGTCGTGATAGGTGACGGTCCTCTCCACCCGTCCGGAAAGGGTCAGCTTCCCCTCCTCCAGCAGTCGGGCGATCAACTGGGAGTAGTGGAGCACTTCGATGCCCGACAGGTTGTACTCGTTTTTCAGGGTATTGAAGCAGTGCGGCGAGGTGGTGACGATCCGCCGCGCCCCGGTGCTCTCCAGGAGCGGCTTGCCTTCCTCGGTCAGCATCTCGAACAGGCCGGCCTCGCCGACGCGGCGCACTTCGTTGCCACAGCAGCTCTCCTCCGTGCCCAGGCTGCCGAACTCCACCCCGCCGGCGCGCAACGCCCGCACCAGCGCCCGCGTCGCCGGCTGCGAACGGACATCGTACGCGGAACTGCAGCAGGTGAACAGGAGCGTCTCGCAACCCTCCTGGGCCGGGCGAATGTCCAGCCCGGCTGCCCAGGCGGCGCGGTCGTCGCGGGCGAAGCCCAACGGATTGCCCTGCCGGAAGATGCCCATCAGCGCGTCGCCGATCGTGCCGGGGATCTTGCCGCTCTCGACTAACTGGCTGCGCAGGCCGATGATCAGCTCCGCCGGCCTGACGTCCTTCGGGCAGCGCTGCACACAGGTGAAACAACAGGTACAGTCCCACAGCTCTTCCATCTTGCCCGGATCGGGCAGCACATCGAGCAGGGTCTCGTAGATCAGGTAACGGACGTTGAGGGCAGTCGTCAGCGAGACCGGACAGCCGCCAGTGCACTTGCCGCACTGAATGCAGCCCAGGATATCGAGTCTCTCCATCAGTTGTTGTAGGTCAACCTGCATCGGTGCCTCCTGCCCATCATGCCCGCGCGCGGGCCGCCTCGGCCAGCACGACCATCGCCGAGGCAGCCGCCGCCTTGGCCTGGGCAACGGTGTCGGGAATATCCTTCGGGCCCTGGCAGCAGCCGGCCAGGAACACGCCGGCGCGGTTGCTCTCCACCGGCCGATACTTGGGGTGCGCCTCTTGGAAGAAACCGTCGGGGGTGCGCTGCAGGCCGAGCAACCCGGCTACCGCCGCCGCGTCGGCCCGCGGCACCACCGCCGTTGCCAGCACGACCAGGTCGGCCTCGACCTCGACCGTGCGCCGCAGCAGCGTGTCCTCGGCGCGGACGACCAGCCGCTCGCCCTTCTTGTAGACCTCCGACGGTTCGCCGCGCCGGTACATCACCCGCTCGTGCTTGACCCGGTCGTAGAACTCCTCGTACCCCTTGCCGAAGGCGCGCACATCCATATAGAACACGGTGATGCGCGCATCGTGTAGCTTGTCGCGCACCAGGTGGGCGTGCTTGGCCGTGTACATGCAGCAGATGCGCGAGCAGTATGACACGCCGGTATGCGGGTCACGCGAACCGACGCAGTGGATGAAGACCACGTCCTGCGGCGCCTTCCCGTCAATCAGGATCTTGCCCGCCGTCGGTCCGGAGGCCGAGGAGAGCCGCTCGAACTCCAGCCCGGTGAGGACGTTGGGATAGACCCCGTAGCCGAACTCCGGTTTGCGGCGCGGGTCCATCAGGTCGAAGCCGGTGGCGACGATGATCGCCGCCACTTCGATGTCCACCAATTCCTCTTTTTGCTCGAAGTCAATCGCCCCGGCAGGACAGGCATCCTTGCACTTGAACGTCTTGCCGCAGACGCCACGGGTCAGATAGATACAGGCCTGTGGATCCACCGTGTAGACCAGCGGCACCGCCTGAGGGAACGGCACGTAGATCGCCGCTCGCCGGCCCAACCCCTGATTGAACGTGTCCACGACCCGCCCGTGCATGCGACATTCCAGGGCACAGGAGCCGCAGCCGCGACATTTCTCCACGTCCACGTAGCGCGGCTTCTTCCGCACCGTGGCGCGGAAGGCTCCAGCCTGTCCCTCGACTGCGACGATCTCCGAGTAAGTCAACAGTTCGATCAGCGGGTGCTGCCCCACGTCCACCATCTTCGGCGTGAGGATGCAGGACGAGCAGTCCAGCGTGGGAAAGGTCTTGTCCAACTGCGACATCCGTCCGCCAACGCTAGGCTCCCGCTCGACCAGGTAGACCGGATAGCCGGCCCTGGCGATGTCCAGCGCGGCCTGGATGCCGGCGATGCCGGCTCCGATGACCAA
>DAOTYW010000165.1:0-2823 GCA_034434755.1 Anaerolineae bacterium
CTGCACCGAGTAGTAGACGGGTCCGTACGCCCGACTCGCTGACAGATAGGGCAGGGAGAAGACCCTGCCGGGATGCCGGACGGCGAGCTGCCGCATGCACTCGGCGGCGGCGAGCAGCTCCGGCGAAAATCGGTTAGCCTGCGTCAAGGTCAGCGGCGGCACGGGACAGAGTCCGGCTACGCTCATAGCAGCCCTCCCAGCGTCAGCGCCGCTTCGGCCCGCTCGCGCAGCTCCGGGCGGCGGTCGAGGAAACCTGAGTCGAGAAGATGCCGGACGACGAGCGGGTACGCTTCCTGCGGCTTGATCCAGCCGAAAACGTACTCCGACTCGATCACCCGATCCATTCCCGGCGGCAGGTACCTGCGAGCGGACTCCTCGGCTTTTTTCCAATTGGCCTCCGCATACAGCACGGAATCGTCGTAGTAAATGCCCTCTGCTACATCCCTGAATTGCAGCAGGCGAGCATCATAAAGCGTTTCCCGGATCCGGAGCAGGCGGGAATCATATACGAAACTCGGTCCGCGCAAGTATGGCAGCAAAAAGCAGCCGCTCGGTTGCAGTCGAGCAAGCTGGCGGAGGCAGTCCGCCTCCGCCAGCAGGTCAGCGGGAAACCCCAGAGCCGCCGGTGCCCCGGGCGGCGGGATCGGTCGGCTGGTCACGCGCCGACCTCCTGGAGCGTTCGCGCGGCTTCGATTGCCGCCAGCGCCTGCTGCAGCTCGGGATGCCGGGCCACGTAGCCCGGGTTGACGGCGGCAGCCGTCTCGATGACCCGGACCAGGTCGACCTGGTCGGGCCGAGAGATTCCCCGGCCCAGGAACACCCGGTCCGGGTAGCGCTTCTCGGCCTCTCCGACCGCTTTGGACACGCTGCGGTATTCTTTGGCCGCGGCCTCAAGCGGGTGGATCTTGAGACGCCGCCCGTCCGCCGTCGGCTCTAGCTGACAGCGGACGACGTCCCAATACGGCCACTCGCAACTGCCCAACCGGGCAGAGGAGACGCGCGTGCAGCGCAGCGGCTCCCTGGCCGTTGCGGCCAGGAGCAACTGCTCGAGTTCGGCTTGCAGTGACTTGTCGATCATAGTTCCTCCAGCGTCAGATACGCCAATACTCTTCCCCTGATATCCGGGTACTGATCCAGCACCCAAGGAGCCGTCCTGTAGATATCCCGCATGAGCCGCAGGGACGGCTCAGCGAAGTGAACCGGGATGATACAGACCGGATGCGACAGGATAATCGCATCCGGACTAACTCGCCGGATGGCGGCGTCGAGGTCCTTCCTAGACGACCCGCGCGGGAGGACGACCGGCGGGATCCCGCACCCGCGCTCCACGATTGCCGGGCGCGCAGGATCGAACACGAGGACCCCGAAGCCCGCTGCAGGGCGGACCTCGGAATACTCTGACCTGGCCGTAGGCAGCGGGCCCGTCCGCTGCAGCAGCTCGGCCAGGATTGCCATTTCAGGCCTCATAGCGGCACTCCGCGACACGGGGCGGCACCCCGTGTTTCGTCCCCCACCGCAGGGGACTCGTCAGGCGGTGGCTACTTCGCCGCGTCCAGGACGCGGCGGAAGGGGGCCAAGAGTGCCGGTTCGGACACCGGCGAGAAGACGGATCCGGTCCCCTGGAGCAGGGGACGGATGACGGGTGCCGCGACATCGGCATGCCCTGCCTCCGCCGCGCGGCGGAGGTAGACCCAGACCGCGCGGACCCGCTTCCGGGTCGGACGGGAGATGGCCGCCGCCGCCGCCGCCGAGATGGCGGCGTACAAGATATCCCCGCGCTCGTGGAGGGGGGCGGCCTCGGGGTCCGCGAGGATAGCCTCCGGATCCGGGAGTTCGCACTCCCGGAGGAATGCGCAGAATTCCGTTGCCGCCGCTTCGCCGACGGTGGCGGCGGCGGCGGCAAGGATGCGTTCGTTGTCGCGCTCGCCGGCGATAAGCCGGGAGCACAACTCCCAGGTGCGCTTGGATGGCCAAGGTCCGCCGGCGGCCACCGGGTCCTGCGGCTTGGCTTTCAGGAGATTCGGCCGCCGCTTGATGAATGCGGAGATCATGGCCCTGGCTTGGGCCAGCTCGTCCTCAGAGGGCTGAGGCAGCAGCTCGATACCGCTGCCTGCTCCCCTCCAGAGGCTCGGGAAATTGGCTACAAAATCGTCCACGTCCTCCGTCACTTGGACGTGGACGAACCGATTTGCGGTCGGCGGGGCAAGCTCCTGCCCGCCGGCGGCGGATTCCGGCGGGTTCGCCGCCGCGACAATGCGGCAGCGGGGGCTGAGCTTGCGCCCCCCGAGTTCGCGCTCGGATGAGATTATTTTCAGCGCAGCGGCTTGCTGCGCCGGAGTGCTGGTGGACAGTTCATCCAGGAAGATGATACTGTCCACGGATGCATCGAACACCTCCGGGCCCGCCCAGTCGGGCAGGGCGCGGTGGACCCGATGGTCATCCACATGCACGATCCCATGGAGCTCCATGGGATCGTAGTGCGACAGCACCAGGGGAAAAAAATGAAAGCCCGCCTCCGCCGCAAACGCGGCGAGACGGGCTGTCTTGCCGACCCCCGGATCCCCCCACAGGAGGACCGGGCAGTCGGTAGATACCGACTTGCTGATGATCCACTCTTGGACCTTCATGCCTCTATGATGCACCAAGTGCTAGAATCTGTCAATATCTAAATTCGCTTTGTTTTCAACAACATACATACTTTCGTGGTTACACTACCGTGACTCGGCGCTAGAATCCGCCGGAGGTGTAGAGGCTTACACTATCCGGCATCCTGCGTCCTGCGGCCGGTGTCCGAGTACCGGTGTCCGGCATCCGGCATCCGGC
>DAOTYW010000166.1:0-1506 GCA_034434755.1 Anaerolineae bacterium
TCGTGACTGCTCACCCTCCCGCAGGTTTGGGCGCAGCTTGCAGCCCGAATCGCACTTCAATGGCCACTCCGATTCGTTGCCTGGTCGCTTCCGAACCTGTAGGAGGGTGAGCCGAGCAGTTACTCTGGACGGTGAAACGGCCGCCAACTGATGCGGTGGATCGGCGAGGGGCCCAGGCGGGCCAGCGCCTGACGGTGCGCCGGCGTACCATACCCCTTGTGACGGGCGAAGCCGTAGCCGGGGAAATCCTGCTCCAGGGCCACCATCAGCCGGTCCCTCTCCACCTTGGCCACGATGCTGGCTGCGGCGACGCTCAGGCAACGCGCGTCGGCCCTGGGCAGCGCCCGCTGAGGCAAGGGGATCGCGGGCAGGCGCAGCGCGTCCACCAGCAGCGCGTCCACCCGCCCCTCCAGACAGGCTACCGCGCGACCCATCGCCAGCCGCGTCGCCGGGACGATCCCCAGCTCGTCCACCTCCGCCGGGGTGGCCCACCCCACCCCAGCCGCCTGGGCCACGTCCAGGATGCGCGGCAGCAGCCGTTCGCGCTGCGCCGGGGTCAGTTGCTTCGAATCGCGCACGCCCGCCAGCATATCGAGGAGACCGGGGCGGTGCAGCGGCAGCACCACTGCTGCCGCGCAGACCGGCCCCGCCCACGCCCCACGGCCCACCTCGTCCAGCCCGGCCACGCGGGCGCAGCGGGCTGCGCAGAAGGCCAGTTCCTCGTCCAATGAGGGCGCGCCGCTACACCCTGCCATACAGGCCCCGCAGCTCGTTACGCTTGACCCGCAGCACCTCCCGCGCCATCTCGAACGACTCCTGCAGGTACTTCGCCAGCTCCCCCTGCTGGCTCTTCGTATCGCTCCGGTCGCGGTTGTACCACTGGACAACGACTTCCTTGAGCCGATAGCCCATCTTCTCGAAGAGGTACAGCAGTTCGACATCGTAAGCAGAGACCTTCCAGCCCTTCGGGCGCTCCGCCTGTTGAAAATACTGCAGGCGCGGGAAGGCCCGCAGCGCGGCGGCGCGGCGGCACGATTTGAAACCGCATTGGGTATCTACGATGTCGTGCAGGAGCGCCAAACGGCGCAGGGCGAGGAAGACCAGGCTGCCCGCCTTGCGCAGGGCGGAACTGCCCTCGCGGGCGATGCCGCGCGAGCCGATCACGACGTCGAAGCCTTCTTCATACCAGGGCAGGAGCCTGTCCAGTTCGGAGATCGGCGTGGACTGATCCATGTCGGTGAACAGGACCACATCGCCGCGGGCGGCCTGAATGCCGGCCCAGACCGCCGCCGGCTTGCCGCCGTGGGGGATATCCAACAGCGTTACGTTCCGCCGCCCCTGAAAGAACTGCTCGACCAGGGCGCGGCTGAGATCGGTCGAACCATCATCCACGACAATCAGTTCCCAGGGATAGGCTTGCCGGCTCAGGTAGGCGTGAACCTCCTCCAGCACGCCGCTTTCCAGGTTCTTCTGCTCATTCCAGCAGGGAATCACGACGGAGAGATA
>DAOTYW010000167.1:0-9108 GCA_034434755.1 Anaerolineae bacterium
GGCGGCCACGGAGGGCCGCCCCTACGGTGTTGTTGTGTTCCCGTAGCGGGCTTCCGTGCCCGCCCCCTCCGTGCCCGCCTCAAAGCGGATCAGGAGCCCCGCACCAGGGCCAATCCTCCCATCTCTTGACCAACCTGGCTCGTACGGGATTATTCAGGATATAGTTCACGACGTTTATCGCGGCCTGTTCGCTGCGCAAGATGTGATCATAGAAGCTCCGTTGCCATAACGGGCCGACGACACCGTGCTCCCATGCCAATCGGGTCGTATAACTCTCGTAGCTTCCCAGGATGTTCGAGAGATTGGCGCCTCCCAGTGGTGATACCAAGAGGTGAAGGTGATTGGGCATCAAGGAATAGGCGAAGATCAACCACTTCCCTTGCTCACGGTAGAAATGGAGGCTACGGTCGGCTTGTGTGCCAAGTGGACGGCAACTGATGAATGGGCGGGCGGGGTCTATGGAGCTTTGTGCCTCCACGGCCTTGATTTTGGTTTGGAGGGTGATGAAATAGGCATACCTGGAGTCACTGTAGTCATGCGTAGGGAGACGGTACGTGTTGCGGCGATGATATGCGGCCATGTTGTGTATGTCTCCGTTATGAGATTGTATAGGCAGTGTCCGCCCCCATAGGCGGCCACGACATTCTGCCCGTATGGGCGGCCCCGGCGTCCCGTCAGGGCGGCCACGGAGGGCTGTCCTACGCCCGACGGGCCCTCAATTGCCCACAACCGGCCTGGATCTCGACCCCTCGTCGCACGCGCACGGTATGGGGAATGCGCTGCCGCTCCAACACGGCGGTGAAGGCGGCAATGGCCTGGCGGGAGGACGGCGCGCCGCTATAGGCGGGCGTGGGGTTGAGTGGAATCAGGTTGACGTGGGCCGGTAACCCGACCAGGCGGGCGGCCAGCGCTTCGGCCTGCTGCTGCGAGTCGTTCACCCCGCCGATGAGCACCCATTCCACGCTGATGCGCCGCCCGCTGCGGGCGAAGGCGCGATGGCAGGCGGCGAACAGTTCGTCGAGCGGATAGCGCCGATTGATCGGCACCAGCCGGTCGCGCAGTTCGTCGGTGGCGGCGTGGAGAGAGATGGCCAGGGTGACTTGCGCCGGCGCCCCCTCTGAGCTCAGCTCCTCTGTTAAGCGATCGATCCCCGGCACGATGCCGACCGTCGAGATGGTGATGTGGCGCTGGCCCAGGTGGAACCCTGCCGGGTCGGTCAGCCGGCGGATGGCGGCCAGCGTCGCCTCGATGTTGAGCAGCGGCTCGCCCATTCCCATCAGCACCACGTTGGTCAGCATCTGGCCCTCGGCGCGGAGGACGCGGGCGAAGTGCAGCGCCTGGGCCACGATCTCGCCGCTGGACAGGTTGCGCCGGAAGCCGGTCTGTCCCGTAGCGCAGAACACGCAGCCCACCGGACAGCCGGCCTGGGTGGAGATGCAGGCGGTGCGGCGAAGCTCGTAGCGCATCAACACCGCCTCGATCGTCTCCCCATCCGCCAACCGCAGCAGGTCCTTGCGCGTCAGGCTATCACCGGAGACCTGGCTGGCGGCGATCTCCGGCAGGCCCAGTTCCGTCTCCGTCTTCAGCTTTTCGCGTAGCGAGAGAGGGAGATTGGTCATCTGGTCGAAGGAGTCGGCCAGATGGACATAGAGCCACTCCCAGAGCTGGCGGGCGCGGTAGCGCGGTTGACCCCCGTCGGCCAGGAGGGACTGGAGGGTGGGAAAATCGAGGTCGGTCAGGAGTGGAAGCCCGCTCATCTGTACGGCTGGACCTCCTGGGTGGCTGTTTCTGTCCATCGGCGGGCCAGCTCGGCCACGTCCGTGCAGACCAGGTCGGGTTTCAGCGGCGAGGAGGCCAGTTGTGCGGCGGAGGTGACGCCGGAGAGGACCAGGATGGTGAACAGGCCGAGGCGCGCCCCGCCGGCGATGTCGGTCTCCAGCCGGTCGCCGATGATCGCCGTGTTTTCTGGCTGCGCACCCATCCGCTCCATCGCTGCGTGGTAGAGCCACGGTTCCGGCTTGCCGATGACCAGGGGAGCCACGCCGGTACTCGCCTGCAGGGCGGCCAGGGTAGCTCCGTTGCCCGGCACCAGCCCTTCTGCCGTGGGGTAGGTCAGATCGGGGTTGGTGCCGATGAACCCGGCGCCGCGGCGGATCAGCAACGCCGCCCGCGCCAGCTTCCACCAGTTCAGCTCCGGATCCCAGCCGACCACGACGTGTTGGGCGCCTTCCTCCGTCAGCACGAAGCCGCGGGCCTCCAGCGCCTGGCGCAACCCCTCCCCGCCGATCACGTAGAGCGGCGCGCCGGCCGGCTCGCGGGCGGCCAGGTAGGCGGCGGTGGCCTGGGCCGAGGTGAGGATGGATCCCAGCGGCACGTCCACGCCGAAGCTGGCCAGCTTCTCGCGGTACTGCTCGGGACGCTTGCTGGCGTTATTGGTCGCCAGGACGTAGCGGATGTCGTGCTGGTGCATGAAGGGGAAGAATGTGAGGATCGCCGAGATCGGCTGATCGCCCCGCCAGAGCACGCCGTCCATATCAATGACGAGATGGCGGATGGAGCGCAGATCGCGGGATTGGGAGCGCGCGCTCGCCTGCCGCCTCAACCGCTCGTAGTCCTCCGGCGTGTCCATATCGGCCAGGCGGTCGGGGTCCTCTACAGCTACCGTGGCCGCCTGGTCGCTATAGCGGGCGATGACTGCCCGCCCGCCCTGGTCGCCGCTCAGGGCGGCAAGCTGGGGGAACAAGGCGCGGGCGAAGAGGGCGGGCGGGGTGCGCTGCTCCTGCGTCCCCGGATGGACGACCGGCGCGCCGGTCTCGGCAAAGCGGGCGACGAGCTGGCGCAGGATGTCGGCAGTGATCAGCGGCTGGTCGCATTGCAGGAAGATCGCCCCCTCCACATCCGGCGGTAGCGCGGCCAGGCCGGCCTGCACGGAGGTGCTCAGCCCCTCCTCCCAGCGCCAGTTCATCGCCGTCTGCAGCGGCAGGTCGGCGACGGCGGCCTGCACTCTCTCTGCCTGGTGGCCGATGACGACGACGAGGGGGGACAGGCCGGCGGCCAGCGCCGTTTCGGCTATGTGCACGACCAGCGGCCGCCCCCACCAGTCCACCAGTTGCTTGGGCTGTCCGAAGCGGGTGGAAGCGCCGGCGGCCAGCAATACCCCGGCGATCTTGTGCATCTCGCCCCCTTTACACGAAGGCCCGTAACTACCTGCCGGTTACCCTCCCGCAGGTTAGGAAGTGGCTGGCAACAGGGCGAGCGGCTCATTGCAGTGCACTTCCATGCGGAGATGGTGTCCAAACCTGCGGGAGAGCAGGCAGTTACGAAGGCCCGGCGATGTGCCGGGCCATGTCC
Organism: Anaerolineae bacterium; assembly: GCA_034434755.1. GTDB lineage: Bacteria > Chloroflexota > Anaerolineae > B4-G1 > DUEL01 > DAOTYW01. The sequence goes on from DAOTYW010000167.1 coordinate 3,352, forward strand.
AGATCATCTTCTCTGTACCCCCGCCGCGACTTGAACGCGGACCGCCGGCTCCGGGGGCCGGAGCTCTATCCCATTGAGCTACGGGGGCCTGCGGCCAGTTATACCACATTTCGCCCGTTTTTTCAAGCCGGGTACTTGCAAAAAGCCCTCGTCCATGCTATAATATCGGCAACTTGATGGGAGGGGGGAAAGTGGGCCAGGTGTCCCACTTTTCTTTTACATTGAGAAGGGCCGTGCGTGGAGGACGGACAGGGAGATGAAGAGCGAGTTCTTGTTGGCGTTCAATGCGATCTGCTCCGATCGCAATCTGCCGCGCGAGGTGGTGTTGGAAGCGATCCGAACGGCGCTCGTTTCCGCCTACCGGCGGAATGTCGCTGTGCCTCCGACCCAGAACGTCACGGCCCAGATTGACCCGGAGACAGGCAAGGCGCGCGTCTTCATCGAGCAGTTGGTCGTCGAACAGGTCACCAACCCGCAGGTTGAGATTTCCCTGGAACGGGCGCGGGCGATTGACCCGTCGGTCAACCTCGGCGACGCGCTGATGGTCGAGAGCACGCCGGGTGACTTCGGGCGGATCGCCGCGCAGACTGCCCGCCAGGTCATCCTCCAGCGCATCCGCGAGGCGGAACGGGAAGCGCAGTATGCCCACTTTGTCGAACAGGAAGGGGAACTGGTCTACGGCACCGTCCAGAGTGTGACGCCGCAACAGGTCACCCTGCACCTGGAACGGACCGAGGCCGTCCTCCCGCGCAAGGAGATGGTCCCTGGCGAGCGGTACATGCTCCACGACCGCATCCGTGCCTACGTGATCGAGGTCAAGAAGACCGGCCGGGGGCCGCAGATCGTCGTCTCCCGCAGCCACAAGAAGATGCTCCAGCGGTTGTTGGAACTGGAGGTGCCGGAGATCTCCAACGGGACGGTGGAGATCAAGGCCATCGCCCGCGAGGCGGGGTCGCGTTCCAAGGTGGCCGTCATGGCCCGCCAGGAGGGCATTGATCCGGTCGGTGCATGTGTGGGGATGCGCGGGATGCGCATTCAGTCTATCGTCAAGGAGCTGGGCGGGGAGAAGGTGGACGTGATCGAGTGGAGCCCCGATCCAGTCACCTACATCGCCAAGGCGCTGGGCCCGGCGAAGGTGCTCAGTGTGCTGATGGAGGACGACCCGGTCGAGGGACGGACGGCCAACGTGGTCGTGCCCGACGACCAGCTTTCCCTGGCCATTGGCAAGGCAGGGCAGAATGCCCGTCTGGCGGCCAAACTGACCACCTGGCGCATTGACATCCAGGGGGTCAGCGAGGCGGCGGAATGGGCGCTCAAGCAGGTCAACGAGGATGCGGCGGTGCTGCCAGCCCTGGGCCCGGTCGCCGAACTGCTGCCGGCGATGTCGGCGGCCCTGCGACGTCACGAGCAGGAGGGCTTGCCCTACAACGCCGAGGAGCTGGTGATGATGCGCCGCGTGATCGAGGGCGTGCGGGGGTACTACATCACTACCCGCAACGCCCAACGCGCCCGCCTGGTGATGGAGGAAATGGCCCGTCGATCGGCCCTGGAGCAGGCGCGCTCGGCCCGCCAGGCGGAGATCCAACGCGCCCGCGCTTCCATCCCGCTCGCTGCCTACCAGGTCGCCCTGAGCGAGATCGGCCTGAGCGCCCGCGTGTTGAATCACCTGGAGCGGAGTGGCCTGAGCAACGTCGGGCAGTTGATGGAATCTCTGGCCGAGGGCGACGAAGGGTTACTGAAGCTGGACGGGATCGGCCCGAAGGCGCTGGGCGAGATCCGCGAGGCGCTCGACCGCTTCGCGCTGCCCGTGCCGCCGGAGGCCGAGCCACAGCCGGTCATCGAGGAGCTGCCGGCGGTCATCGAGGAGCTGCCGGCGGTCATCGAGGAGCTGCCGGCAATCATCGAGGAGGCGCCCCCGGAGGCCCTCCCTGTGGCTGTCGAACTGCCGGCCGTCGAACCCGTTCCCGCCATAGCCGTCGAGACCGCGCCGGTTGTCGAGGAAGTCCCGGCCGCCGAGGTCGTCGAGGTGACTGCCCCCGTCGAGCCGCAACCGCCGGCCGTCGAACCGGCTGCCGCGCCCGCTGCAGTCACGACCCCGCTGGAATCCGTCCCGCTCGTCAGCGCAGCGGGCATCGCTGAGGTGATCTGGGAGGACTGGGACGAGGAGAAGGACGAGGGCGTCGAACTCCTGGGGAAGAAGAAGCCCGCTCCGCGCAAGGTCCGGCGGCGATTGATCTACGACGAGGATCGCGGGGAAACCCTGGCCATTCGCCGCCATCGGCGCGCCGGGGACGAGTGGGAGGACGAGTTGTAGGGAATGGCGAAGGCTCCTGGTCGCCTTAAGCGCATCCCGCAGCGGACCTGCGTTGCCTGCCGTGCCCTGCGCCCCAAGCGGGAACTGGTGCGGATCGTCCGCACGACGGAGGGGGAGGTAGTGGTGGACGAGCGCGGCAAGCGGAACGGCCGCGGCGCCTATCTCTGCGCTCAGCGGGTCTGTTGGGAAGAAGCGCTCAAGCGGCGGCGTTTGGAAGCTGCTCTGCGCATTTCGCTGGATGAGGTAACGACGGCCATGCTGCTGGCCTACGCCCAGGCACTTCCTGAGCGGCTGGCTGCGTCGGAGAGCAGCGAGTGAAGGGGATGGAGGGAAATATGGGCGCTACGGAACGTTCTAAGGTGATCGAAGTACCGTCATTTCTGACGGTTCGTGAGTTGGCCCATCTGATGCAGGTCAGTCCAATCGCTGTGATCAAACAGTTGATGGGCGATGGGATCATCGCGACCATCAACCAGCAGATTGATTTCGAGACGGCGGCGATCGTCGCGGCGGAGATGGGCTTTGAGCTGAAGGAGCAGGCGCCGCCGGTCGCCGAATCCGCCAGTGAAGAGGGCCCACTCCCCCTGTGGGAACGGCTCTATGCCCGTGAGGACCCGGCCAACCTGCAGCCCCGCCCGCCGATCGTCACGGTGCTGGGCCACGTGGACCATGGCAAGACCTCGCTGCTGGACGCGATCCGCCAGACCAACGTGGTCGGCGGGGAGGTGGGCGGGATCACCCAACACATCGGCGCCTATCAGGTCGAGCACGAGGGGCGGCTGATTACCTTCCTCGACACGCCGGGCCATCAGGCGTTCACGGCTATGCGCGCCCGCGGCGCCCATACAACCGATATTGCCGTCCTGGTCGTCGCCGCCGACGATGGCATCCAGCCCCAGACCGTCGAGGCGATCAACCACGCCCGCGCCGCCCGCGTGCCGATCATCGTCGCCCTGAACAAGATGGACAAGCCCACCGCCCAGCCCGATCGGGTCAAACAGCAGCTCAGCGAACTGGGCCTGGTCCCCGATGACTGGGGCGGCAACACCCTCTGCATCCCCGTCTCGGCCAAGAAGCACATCGGCCTGGACGACCTGCTGGAGGGCATCCTCCTGGTAGCCGATTCCCAGGAGATCAAGGCCAATCCCAATCGGCCGGCGGTCGGAACAGTGCTGGAGGCGCGGCTGGACCGCAGCCAGGGCCCGATCGCCACTGTGCTGGTGCAGAACGGCACGCTGCGGGTGGGGGACGCGCTGGTGGTCGGCACCGTCTGCGGGCGGGTGCGGCGGATGTTCGACCAGAATGGACAGGCGGTGCGCGCCGCTCCGCCCTCCACACCCGTGGCTATCCTGGGCCTCTCCGACGTCGCCGAGGCAGGAGATGTCTTCGAGGTGATGGCCGACGAGCGCACTTGTCGCGCCATCGTCGCCGAACGCGTGCGCGAACAGGGCGCCCGCCTGATGGTCTCCCGCCCGCTGACGCTCGATGACCTCTCCCGCAGTATCCGCCAGGGGGAGATGAAAGAGCTGAACCTGATCGTCAAGGCCGATGTCCAGGGCTCTATCGAACCGATCGTGACGTCCCTGGAACGGCTGGGCAACGAGGATCTGAAAGTCAACATCATCCACGCCGCTGCCGGCAACATCACTGAGTCCGACGTCAGTCTGGCGGTGGCTTCCCACGCGATCATTGTCGGCTTTCAGGTGCAGGTGGACTCCGCCGCCCGGCGCATGGCCGAGAGCGAGGGGGTGGACGTCCGCCTCTACGACATCATCTACAGGCTGGTGGACGAGGTCGAACTGGCCCTGCGCGGTCTGCTGGAACCTGCGGTTGTGGAGAAGGTGGTCGGCCGGGCCGAGGTGCGCCAGGTCTTCGAGATCTCCAAGGTCGGTGCCATCGCCGGCTGCATGGTGCTGGATGGACAGGCCCGCCGCAATGCCAGGGCGCGCGTCTTCCGCGGCGACCAGAAGGTCTACGACGGCGCCGTCGCTTCGCTCAAGCGGTTCGCCAAGGATGTGCGGGACGTGCGCAGCGGCTTCGAGTGCGGCGTGGGGCTGGAGGACTTCCACAACTTCCAGGTGGGCGATGTCATCGAGTTTTACACGATGGAACGGGAGGAAGCGGCCGCAGCGTAGGGGGGCGAGAAGCGCGCCAGGGACGCGAAGCGATGGGAACCCGCTATCAGAAACGCGCCGCCGACCTGGTTCAGGCGCACCTGACCGACCTGCTGCGCACGCGGGTCAACGATCCGCGCCTGCAGATGGTCACCATCACTGGTGTGGACGTGACACCCGATGTGTCGCGGGCACACGTCTATTTCAGCGTGCTCGGCGGCGAGGAAGAGCAGGCCGCGGCTCTGCAGGTGTTGCGGAGCATGGCCGGCTTCCTGCGGCGGGAATTGGGCCAGCGCATCCGTCTGCGCCAGACGCCGGAGATCGTTTTCCATTGGGACGCCTCGGTGACGCGCGGGGATCACATCGCCGGGCTGCTCGATCAGTTGCTGCAGGAAGATGGACCCACAGGCCCTGAACCGGAGTCGTGACCTGCTGCTGGGGAGCACGCATCCCCTGTTGGTCACGCACGTCGCCCCCGACGGAGATGCGCTGGGCAGCCTGCTTGGCCTGGGCTGGATGCTGCGCTCGCTGGGCCGCGAACCGATGCTCGCCTGCTCGGACGCCCTCCCCCGCCAGTTGGATTTTCTCCCCGGCTTCGATGAGGTGACCGTCCAGCCGACCGGCTGTTTCGATCTGCTGGTCTCCCTGGACTGCTCCGACCCGCAGCGGATGGGGGCGGCAGGTAACTTGCCGGAGGTCGAAGGGTTGCCGTTGCTAAACATTGACCATCACGTGACCAACCTGCGCTTCGGCACAGTCAACGTGGTGGACGCGGCGGCTGTCTCTACGACGCAGATTCTCTATCGCCTGCGGCCGCTGCTGGGGGTGGAACTGGACGAGCGCATCGCCACCTGCCTGCTGACCGGCCTGGTCACCGACACACGCGGTTTCCGCACCAGCAATGTCACCCCTGAGGTGCTGCGGACGGCGGCTGGGCTGATGGAGGCGGGCGCGTCGTTGGCGCGCATCTCTCGGAGCGGGCTCGACCGGCGCCCGCTCGGCGCGGCGCGCATGTGGGGTGCCGCCCTCTCCCGTATGGAAGTCGCCGATGGGCTGGCCTGGACGACGCTCCCGTTCGCTGAACAGCGGGTCCTCGGCTACGATCCCCAGGGTGATACCGGCCTGCCGAACATGATGGTCAACATCGAGGCTGTACAGATGGCTGCTGTCTTCACCGAGCAGCAGGATGGCCGGGTCGAAGTGGGCCTGCGCGCTGCGCCGGGCTTCGACGTAGCCGGGGTCGCGCTGTCGCTGGGCGGCGGAGGACACAAGCAGGCCGCCGGCTGCCTGCTACCGGGGCCGCTGGGGCAAGCGCAGCAGCGCGTGCTG
>DAOTYW010000168.1:0-3953 GCA_034434755.1 Anaerolineae bacterium
TCCAGCCAGCGGCCATAGATGTGGTAGTCGCTCGACCCGGCGCGTCCGTCGGCCCAGGCGAGGAGGCCGCGTTCCTCGTCGCCGCCCCAGCCCACGTCCGGGGTCTCCTGCCCGCCGAGTCCGGTGTAGAGCAGGTCGTTGTTGCCGACCTGCGCATCTACCAGTTCACCGCTGACGCTGACGCGCTGACCGTAGAGGTCCGGCGCGGTGGAGAGGTTGCGGTTGTCCTCCCAGATGATGATGTAAGTCATGGAGCCGCTTCCGTAGGTCACGGCGAGCGTTTCCTGATCTGCGCTGGCGGTGGAGATGGCGAACTCGGCGTGGAGAACGCCGCCGCCGCCCACCTGCCGCCCGTAGACGTTGCGCCCCTGCGTGGCGCTGTCCCGGTCGTCCGGCCAGGCCACCAGGTAACGGTCGCTGTGCGGGCTGTAGGCCACGCGGGGCGACCACTGGCTAGAGGCCTCGACGCAGATGTCGAGGCTGCCCAGCAGACTTCCGTTCTGGTTCAGGCGCTCGCCGCGGACGTCCCGTTGGCTGCCGAAGGTCTCGCGCCAGACCACCAGGTAGCCCCCGCCGCCGGGCTCCAGGCTGCGGCAGGCCACGTCCGGGTAGTTCTCGTCGGCGGTGCTGTGGGCGACCTCGATCTCCGCTGTGGTCGGGTTGCCGGCAGGCGGCACGCGACGGGCGCGGATGTCGTGGTCGCTGGCGCTCACCTCGTAGGCATAGACCACCAGGTACTCGCCGCTGATGGGATTGAAGGCCACGCGCGGCCGCTGACGGAGCGTGCTGCCGGTGCCGGCGATGAGAATCTCACCGCCGTCCAGGCTGCCGTCGGCGTTGACCCGCTGGCCGTAGATGTCGGCGTCGGTGCGGCGGTCCTCCCAGACCACCAAGTACTGATTCGTGTCCGGGTTATAGGCCACTTCCGGCAGCATCTGAGTGCCGGCTGCCGAGCAGATGGCGAAGTTGCGCCCCAGGAAGGTGCCATCCAGCTCCATCCGCTGCCCCCAGATGTCCCAGTTGCCGTCGCGCCCGTCCTGCCAGACCACCAGGAACTCGTCGTCGGTGCTGTTGTAGGCCACCGATGCCTGCTGTTGTTGGTTGAGGGGCGCGGACAGCGTGCGCAGCGGGCCGGTCATGATGCCGCCGGTGGTGAACATCTGTCCGCTGATATCCTCGTAATCGTCGGCGAAGACGGCCAGGTAGCCGTTGAAGGTGGAACTGGAGCCCACGGCCGGGGCCGTCTGGGAGTCCGGCGCGTTGGAGACGACGAAGGGATCGCCCAACGTGGCCCCGTTGACGTCCACGCGCCGCCCGTACACGTCGTAGTGGCCGCTGCCGGCACGTTGATCCTCCCAGACCACCAGCCATTGGTCGTTGCCGTAGGCGTTGTAGGCCACGTCGGGATACAGTTGGTCGCCACTGTCATTACAGATCGTGAACCCGTCGCCGGCGGGGACGCCGGCGGCCGTCACCCGCCGGGCGCGGATCTGATCGTCCCCGCTGACGTCCCGCTGATAGGCCACCAGCCACTCGCCGGCCGTGCCGGCAGCGGGGTTGAAGGCCACGGCTGGATTGTAGACCGGGTCGGCCACGGAGGCGATCGCGAACTCGGCCCCCAGGAACCAGGTGGAGTACATCAGGCAGCCGTAGATCTGATCGGTCGCCGTCCGTCCGTCCTCCCAGACGATGAGGAAATCGCCGTTGGTCGAGGTGTCCAGGCTGACGTCCGGATCGGTCTGATCCCCGGTCGCGGTGCTGACCGCGTATTCAGTGACCCCGACGGAGCCACTGGCGTCAATGCGCTTGCCGTAGATGTTGAGGTCGCCCGCCGCGCCGCCCTGGTAGACGACCAAGTAGTATTGCTGGTCCGCGCGAAAGGCCACCGCCGGGTAGGCGCGCATGTCGCCGGAGGTTCCCTCGGCGATGTTGAAAGCCGAACCGAAGGCGCTGCCATCGCTGTTCAGCAACTGGCCCTCCACATCCACCTCGGTGAGGTCGGACCAGGCCACCAGATAGCGTTGGTTGACCGTGTCGTAGGCCACGGCCGGGTAGGCGAGGATGGCCGCGGCCTCGTCGCGGATGACAAAGTTGCCGCCTTGGGGAATGCCACCGCTGCTGATGATCTGGCCGTAGATGTCCCAGTACGCCGCATTCTCGCGGCCATCCACCCACACTACCAGGTACTGGGCCAGGTCGTCGTTGTAGGCGATGGCCGGGGCGCCGCGCACCGTACCCTCGGCGCGGGAGATGAGAAAGTCGTCGCCGATCTCCATGCCAACGAGCGGGAACGCGTCGCGGGTGGATGGAGCGATCGCGATGGGGGATGCAGCGGCCATGACCGGCAGGACGGTCAGCAGGATAGGTAACACAAGGCTGGCCGATAGAGCGCGGATTCTACGCGTGTTCATGGTTGTACCTCCTCAACGGTTCACGGATGCACACGCACCCCGTAAGGGAACGCGGGGTGCGGTGTGCTGGATCGCTCAGGTCGTGATGGCTGAGCATTCCACCTCGAACGATCGTCGTGCTGGCGTGTCACGGGATGAGGGCTCAGTTGCGCACAATCACCGGCAGGTAGACGGGGTAGGTGGCCCAGATACGCACGCGCACCTGCTCCTGGCCGCCGCGATTGACGACGCTGATCGTCTCGTTGGTCAGGTTCTCCCAGTTGGCTCCCGTCGGCGTGACGTTGACCACCTCACCGCCGGCCATGTAGCTGTTGATGCCCAGGCCCGCGTTACGGGTGTCCAACCGCACCCGATAGAGGAGCGGTGAACCGCCCAGGCCGTGGTCGAGAACCACCGTGCCTTCGACCAGGTCCACCCACCCACTGTCGTAGTTGGGCGGGTCGGGGATCGCCACGCAGAGTTGCACCTGCTCGGCGAAGATGTCCTGGCCGTTGCGGTAGACCTGGACGCTGGAGTTGGTCAGGTTGTACCAGTGGGCGCCGAGGAAGTACATCCCCCCGCCGTACTCCAACCCACCGTAGGCGCGCTGGTTGACCCCGTGCGCGGCGCTCCGGAACGTCAGCCTGACGATGGAGTCATCCACATTGCCGCCCATCGCGTGGTTGATGGTGATCGATGTGCCGGCGTTGATGGTGGCCCAGGCGGTGCAGTACTCGGGCATCGGTTCGGGCACCCAGATGCGCACGCGGATGCGGTCGGCGAAGATGTCGTCGGCGTGGCGAAGGAGGGTGATACTGCTGTCGGTCAGGTTCAGCCACGCTGCGCCCATCCATTGACCGCCGCCCTCCATCCCGCCGTAGCCGCGGCTGTTGATCCCGTGGCCGTCGTCCAGGTCGCGGAACCACATCTCGACGTGGTACTGGTCAGGGTCGCCGCCCAGGTTGTGAGTCAAGGTGACGGCGCTGCCCGCCGGGAGGTTGATCCAACCGCTCGACCAACTGATGGTGACCGCGTCGGTGTGGGCAGGGGGGGCTGGCGGGACATCGGGGATGACCGGCTGCGGCGGGGCCGCGTTGACCGGCGCGCTGTTGGCGGTCAGGAGCAACGCGATCAGCAACAGGCTGGCCGCCAGGGAGACACAAATGACGATATGTCTCTTGTCCATGGCTCTTCTCCTTTCCTCGGGGATCGTTTTCCGCCCTCACCCGCGCGACCCTCCGCTTCCACTGATGAGGGGCGAAGGGGGCGGAACGGGCAGTCTATGGGAAAGTGTAATAGAAAGGGGGGGGAGTCTCCCAACCTGAAGCCAACAATCGGCCAACAATGATGTAGGGCGGGCCGGCGGCCCGCCCTACATCGGGCGGGCTGTCGGGGCGGGCCAGCGGCCCGCCCTACATCGGGCGGGCTGTCGGGGCGGGCCGGCGGCCCGCCCTACATCGGGCGGCTTGTCGGGGCGGGCCGGCGGCCCGCCCTACATCGGGCGGCTTGTCGGGGCGGGCCAGCGGCCCGCCCTACATCGGGCGGCTTGTCGGGGCGGGCCAG
>DAOTYW010000169.1:0-2607 GCA_034434755.1 Anaerolineae bacterium
TGAAACGTGAAGCGTGAAACGTGAAACGTGAAGCGTGAAACGTGAAACGTGAAGCGTGAAACGTGAAACGTGAAGCGTGAAACGTGAAGCGTGAAACGTGAAGCGTGAGACACGCGATACGCGATTTGCGATGAACGATCAGCGCATTCCCGTCCTCCAGATCATCACCCGGCTGATCGTCGGTGGGGCACAGGAGACGGTGCTGCTCATTGCCGATATGCTCGACCGGTCGCGCTGGGCGGTGGATGTGCTCTGCGGCCCGCAGACGGGGGCAGAGGGCAGCCTGATCGAGGAGATGCGCCGACGGGGTGTCCCGCTGACCATCGAGCCGTCGCTGGTGCGCGAGGTCCACCCGCTCAAGGACCTGCTGGCCCTTGTCCGCCTGACCCGCTTCATCCAGCGGGGACGCTACGCCATCGTCCACACCAACAGCAGCAAGGCCGGCATCCTGGGCCGCTGGGCGGCCTGGCTGGCCGGGACGCCGGTGATCGTCCACACGGTGCACGGCTGGGGGCACAACGAGCGCCAGAGCGGACCGGTGCGCCGCGCCTACATCCTCTCCGAACAGCTCACCCAGCGCATCACCGACCGGCTGATCGTCGTCTCGCCGCGCAACGCCGAGAAGGGGCTGGCCGACGGGATCGGGCGGGCAGAGCAGTACGTGACCATCCGCAGCGGCATCGAGCTGGAGCGCTTCGCCCGCCCGGCGCGACCGCGCCAGGAGGTTCGCCGCGAGCTGGGTATCCCGGCAGACGCGCCGGTCGTCGGCACGGTGACGCGACTCTCGCCGCAGAAGGCGCCGCTCGACTTCGTCGCCGCGGCGGCGCGGGTGGCTGCCGCGCGGCCCGACGTCCACTTCGTCATCGTCGGCGACGGACCACTGCGCGGCGAGGTGGAGGCGCGGGTGGTCGCGCCGGGGCTGGCCGGGCGCGTCCACCTGACCGGCTTGCGCGCCGACGTGCCCGACCTGCTGCACAGCTTCGACCTGTTCTGCCTGAGCTCGCTGTGGGAGGGACTGCCCCGCGTGCTGCCGCAGGCGATGGCCGCCGGCCTGCCCATCGTGGCCACAGCGGTGGACGGCAACGCCGAGGCGGTGACCGACGGTGTCAACGGCCTGCTCACCCCGCCGGGCGACCCGGCCAGCCTGGCGGCGGCGCTGCTGCGGCTGCTGGACGACCCGCCACTGGCCCGGCAGATGGGCGAGGCCGGGCGGGCGCGGGCAGAGGAGTTCGACGCGCACAGAATGGTCGAGGACATCGCCGCATTGTATGAGTCGTTGATGAGCGTCAGATGATCTATCTGGACGTTTCCGCCGCTGTCCACCGCAGGGCCGGGCTGGGACGGTACGCCGAAAGCCTGACCCGCGCCCTCGTCGCCGCTCATCCCGAACGGTACGGCCTGTTCGCCAACCGCGAGCGCGGCGCGGCGCCGTTGGCCGGGCTGGAACACCTGCCCCAGCGAACGGTCGCGCTGGGCTACAAGCCCTGGCGCATGCTGGTCTGGATAGGACAACTGGCGCGGGTCGGCTTCGACCGGCTGCTGCCCGACGGGGAGCTGTTCCACGCCACCGAGCACCTGCTGCTGCCGCTGCGCGCCATCCCCACGGTGCTGACCGTCCACGACCTGATCTTCCGCCATCTGCCGGAGCATCACAAGCCGCTCAACCGCTGGTACCTCAACGCGACCATGCCGCTCTACTGCCGGCGGGCGGGGCAGATCATCACCGTCTCCGCGTGCACCCGCCGCGACCTGATCGCCGCCTACGGCGTGGACGCGGCGAAGGTCACGGTGGTCCACGAGGCCGCCGATCCCCGCTTCCGGCCGCAGACAGAGCAAGCGGTCGCGGCCGTCCGCGCCCGCTACGGCCTGCCGGCGCGCTACCTGCTCTCCGTGGGCACCATCGAGCCGCGCAAGAACCTGACCCGCCTGCTGGCGGCCTTCGAGGCCCTGCACGGTGAGGGGCTGAGCGACGGGTGGGTGATCGTCGGGCGGCGCGGCTGGCTATGCGCAGACTTCTTCGCCCGCCTGGAGGCCTCGCCGGCCCGCCAGGCGGTGATCCTCCCCGGCTACGTCGCCGATGACGACCTGCCGGCGATCTACGCCGGGGCGCAGGCCCTCGCCCTGCCCAGCCTCTACGAGGGCTTCGGCCTGCCGATCCTGGAGGCGATGGCCTGCGCCACCCCCGTCGCCGCCGCCGACCGCGCCAGCCTGCCGGAGATCGGCGGCGCGGCGGCGCTCTACTTCGATCCCACCAGCACGGAGGCGATCACCGAGACCCTCCGGCAGTTGCTGCGCGACCGCGACCTGCGGGCATCGCTGCGGGCGCGGGGACTCGAACAGGCCGCCCGGTTCTCCTGGCAGCGGGCAGCGCGGGAGACGGAGGCAGTATACCGAAAAGCGCTGGTCGTTGATCGCGAATCTCATCGCTTATCGTCTGGCCTCATGCGCTACCAGAAACGATGATGGCAGTCCGTGTCGGCATCCGTGCAATCCGTTGGAATCCGTGTCGTGCGCCATCGTTCACAACTTAAGGCCCGGCTTGCCCCGGAAATCGCCGCTTTGCGGCTTCCGCCCGCCGCTAAACCGGCGGGCTCATAGCTGAAGCCC
>DAOTYW010000170.1:0-1752 GCA_034434755.1 Anaerolineae bacterium
CCCCGCCAACAGGAAGAGGGTGTGGGGCGGGCGTCCCGCCCGCCCCGCCAACAGGAAGAGGGTGTGGGGCGGGCGTCCCGCCCGCCCTGCCAACAGGAAGAGGGTGTAGGGCGGGCGTCCCGCCCGCCCCGCCAGCAGGAAGAGGACGTAGGGCAGGCGTCCCGCCCGCCCCGCCCGCCCCACACGGAGGCTGCCTCCATCCGCGAACAGCCAGCAGCCTACGTTGCCGCGCCGGCCCTGCGCGAAGAGCGGGCGGTCTACCTGGCCCCCTTCTACGTCGGCGAGGTCGGCGCGGCGGGTCGGCTGCGCGCGTTGGTCGAGAGCCCGCGCACCCGCCTGGGCCGCTTCCAGCGCGCCGACTGGGACGCGCTGCTGGCCCAGGTCGCCCGCGACGCCGCGATCGAGCTCTCCGCCGAGCAGCGCCAGGCGGTGCGCGCCGCGCTGACGCACAAGGTCACTGTGTTGACCGGCGGGCCGGGCACCGGCAAAACCGTCACCGTGCGCACGGTCATCGCCGCGCTGGAAACCCTCGACGGCACCTATGCCCTCTGCGCCCCCACCGGCCGGGCCGCCAAGCGGCTCTCCGAGGCCACCGACCGCCCGGCGCAGACCGTCCACCGGCTGCTGGAGTACAGCCCGCAGGAGGGCTTCCGCCGCAACGAGCACAACCCCCTGCCAGTGGACCTGCTGATCGTGGACGAGGCTTCGATGCTCGACCTGTTGCTGGCCCATCACCTGCTCAAGGCGGTGGATCCGGCGGCGCACCTGCTGCTGGTGGGGGACGTGGATCAGTTGCCGTCGGTGGGGGCGGGGGACGTGCTGCGGGACGTCATCGCCTGCGGGCGGGCGCGGGTGATCCGCCTGACCCACATCTTCCGCCAGGCGGCGCAGAGCGGCATCGTCGTCAACGCCCACCGCATCCATCAAGGGCAGATGCCCATTCTGAATGAGTTCGACGATTTCTTCTTCTTTGCCAGGGAGGAGCCGCAGGAGGCGACCGATCTGCTGGTGGACATCGTCGCCCGACGCATCCCGCAGAAGTTCGGCCTCGACCCGCTGGACGACATCCAGGTGCTGGCCCCGATGTATCGCGGGCCGTGCGGCGTCTCCAACTTGAACGAGCGGCTGCAGGAAGCGCTCAACCCGCCGGCGGCCAACCGTCCGGAGCGGCGGCTGGCCGGACGGACGTTCCGCGTGGGCGACCGGGTGATGCAGATCGTCAACAACTATGCGCCGGGCAAGGAAGTCTACAATGGCGACATCGGACGGGTGGTGGCGCTCGACGGGGTGGCCCAGACGCTGACGGTGCGCATGGACGAGCGGCGGGTGGTCTACGACTGGAGCGAGAGCGACGAGCTGGTGCACGCCTACGCTGTCTCGGTGCATAAGAGCCAGGGGGCAGAGTATCCGGCGGTGGTCGTGCCGCTGTTGACGCAGCACTACATGATGCTCCAGCGCAACCTGCTCTACACGGCGGTCACCCGAGCGAAGCGGCTGGTGGTGCTGGTGGGCACGCGGCGGGCGATCGGCATCGCCGTCCACAATGACAGGGTGCGCGAGCGGCGCTCCGGCCTGCGCGTCCGCCTGGCGTGAAAGGAGGTGATGAAGGGGGAGACTGAACTGTGCGCAGGCTAAGGAGCAAGGACAAGGAAAGGAGGCCATCGTTCACAACTTAAGGCCCGGCTTGCCCCGGAAATCGCCGCTTTGCGGCTTCCGCCCGCCGCTAAACCGGCGGGCTCATAGCTGAAGCCC
>DAOTYW010000171.1:0-1524 GCA_034434755.1 Anaerolineae bacterium
TTCCTGGGCCCCAACGGCGCCGGCAAGACGACGACCATGCGCGTCCTGACCGGCTACCTCTCGCCCACCGAGGGCACCGCCCGCATCGCCGGCCATGACATCTTCGAGGACTCGCTGGAAGCCCGCCGCCAGATCGGCTACATGCCGGAATCGGTGCCGCTCTACCCGGAGATGACCGTGCGCGGCTACCTGCACTTCATGGCCGAGATCCGCGGTGTGCGCCAGCGCCAGGAAGCGGCGGAGCGGGCGATGGCCCTCTGCCACCTGGAGGATCATGCCGGGCGGACCATCGGCACGCTCTCCAAGGGCTACCGCCAGCGGGTGGGACTGGCCCAGGCCCTGCTGCACCAGCCGAACGTGCTGATCCTCGACGAGCCGACCATCGGCCTGGACCCGCGCCAGATCATCGAGGTGCGCGAGCTGATCCGTGAACTGGGGCGGGAACGTACCGTCCTGCTCAGCAGCCACATCCTGCCGGAGGTCAGCCAGGTCTGCACCCGCGTGCTGATCATCCATCGCGGGCATATCGTCGCCGAGGACACGCCGGCCGGGCTGACCGCCCGCCTGCAGGGCGCGTCGCGGCTGATCGTCCGCCCGGCCCGCCCGTCGGCGGAGATCGAAGCGGCACTGCGGGCCGTACCCGGCGTGCAGGACGTCCTGCCCGGCGATGGCGCCTACGAGGTCGCCGCCGCTGCCGAGGCCGATGTGCGCGCCGCCGTCGCCGAAACGCTCGTCCACGGCGGCTGGGGGCTGCTGGAGCTGCGCCCGGTCGGCATGAGCCTGGAGGAGATCTTCCTCCAACTGACCCGTGAGGAATTGCCGCCCCATACCGTCGCCGCGCAGGAGGGAACGAACGATGCGTAGCCTCTTCGCTATCGCCAGGCGGGAGATCCAATCCTACCTGGTCTCCCCCATCGCCTACCTGGTCATCGCGGCGTTCCTGCTGATCGCCGGCCTCTACTTCTGGCTGACGCTGGCCTACATGGTCGAGTACCAGCAGGCGCCGACGATGCGCTACACGATCCAGTTCATGATCGTCGTCTTCGTCTTCGCCGCGCCGTTCCTGACCATGCGCTTGCTGGCCCAGGAACGGCGGATGGGCACGCTGGAACTGATCCTCACCTCGCCGGTGCGGGAATCGGAGCTGGTGCTGGGGAAGTTCCTGGCCGGACTGGTCCTCTACCTGTTGATGATCCTGCCGACGCTGCTCTACCCGCTGACCATGGAGCTGTTCGGCAATCCCGACTGGGGGCCAATCCTCAGCGGTTACCTGGGGCTGTTGCTGTTCGGCGCGGTGCTGCTGGCGGTGGGCGTCCTGGCTTCGGCGCTGACGCAGAGCCAGATCGTCGCCGCCGTGCTGGGGATCGCCGGCAACCTGGTGCTGTGGTTCTTCATCGGCGCCTTGTCCAACATCCCCGGCCTCTCCACCCGCCTCACGAATCTCCTGAGCATGCTCGACCTGGGCAACCACTTACAGACCTTCGTCAGCGGGGCGCTGGACACGCGGGACATCATCTACTGTCT
>DAOTYW010000172.1:0-2184 GCA_034434755.1 Anaerolineae bacterium
TGGCCGGCGATGCGGGCGGTGCCCTCGGTGGGCGAGAGGTAGCCGGTCAGGACGCGCATGGTCGTCGTCTTGCCGGCGCCGTTGGGGCCCAGGAAGCCGACGATCTCCCCCTGCGCGACCTCGAAGGTGAGGTTCTCCACAGCCGTGACGTTGCCGTACCGTTTGGTGAGCCCTTCCACCTCGATCATAGATCCCGTTCCCTCACAGCAGAATTTTAGAGAGCACAACACCAGCACATGGCGGCAGGCTACGTGCTCTCCAAAAGGTCGGTCTGTCGGTCTGGACATCCGACATCGGATAGTATACGCAAGTTCATGGCGCTTGTCAACCCCGCTCAGGACAGATCCCGCCGCAGGGTGGAGATCTCCTCCTGGCTCAACTCCCGCCACTGTCCTGGCGTCAACCCGCTCAGCGTCAGTGTCCCGATGGCAACGCGCACCAGCCGCAGCGTCGGGTGGCCGACGGCGGCGGTCATCCGCCGCACCTGCCGCTTGCGCCCCTCGGTCAGGGTGAGTTCCAGCCAGGCGGTGGGTACATGGGCGCGGTAGCGGATCGGCACCGGGCGCTCCGGCAGGTCAGGCTCGCCTGACAGTCGCCTCACCTGTGCCGGACGGGTGGGCCGTCCCTCGATCACCACGCCGGCCCGCAGCGCGGCCAGCGCCTCCTCTGTCGGCACCCGCTCGACCTGCACCCAGTAGGTACGCGGGTGGGCGAACCGCGGCTCGGTGAGACGGCGGATCAGCCAGCCGTCGTCCGTCAGCAACAGCAATCCCTCGCTGTCCCAGTCCAGCCGCCCGGCGGCGTAGACTCCTGGCACGGGGATGAAATCGGCCAGCGTCGCACGCCCTTGCCGGTCGGTGAAGTGGTTCAGCACCCCGTAGGGCTTGTAGAAGAGCAGGTAACGGTGTGGCTTGTCGTTCGGGCGAAACAATGCTATCATTCTCCGCCGAGGAGGCCGGCATGACCCAGAAAGCGTTCCAGGACTACTATCCCGATCAGGTTGCCTACTGCTACGGCTGTGGCCGGTTGAACGAGCATGGTTTGCAGATCAAAAGCTATTGGGATGGCGACGAGACCGTCTGCACGTTCACCCCGCGGCCGTACCACATTGCCATCCCCGGCTACGTCTACGGCGGGCTGATCGCCTCGTTGATTGACTGTCACTGCACCGGCACGGCGGCAGCGGCGATGTACCGGGCGGAGGGCCGTCCGATGGACAGCGAACCGGCCTTCCGCTTCGTCACTGCCTCGCTGCACGTGGACTACCTGCGCCCCACGCCGCTCGGTGTGCCGTTGGAGGTGCGCGGGCGGGTGAAGGAGATCAGGGGCCGCAAAGTCGTCGTCAGCGCCACTCTCTCGGCGAACGGCGAGGTCTGCGCCCGCGGCGAGGTCGTCACTGTCCAGATGCCGGAGCACCTGATCCGCGACCGCACGTGAGGCCGGCCGCACAGGCCGGCCTCACGCGGCCTCCTTTTGGCGTCTGCCGTGTGCGGCAGGGTCGCTTTATACCGGCGCCAACGTCCCGGCAAAGATCATCCAGGCCAGGGCCGTCTTCGCGGTCAGGCTCAGGATGATGTAGACGCGCTCCCCGAACAGATAGTCCTTCCAGGGCCCCACCTTCTTGTACTGCAGCACCATGTTCACGGCGAAGAGGTTGAAGAAGACGAAGATCGTCGGGATGATCGCGTACACGAACCCCGGCGGTTCTGCCCCTGCCGATGACAGGGCGCCCAGGAAGTACATCATGATCACCACCCACGGAATGATCCCGGCGATACAGCCGAAGATGAACGATGTCCAGTCGGTCCGCTTCGTGGTCTGGTTCTGCCGCTCCATCATGATCCCGAACAAGTTCATCGTGGCATTGATGCCGAAGATCAGGATCAGGCTGCCCAGGTCCCACAGGCCAACGAGCATGCCGATCAGGGCGATCATCAGCGATGAGCTGAGGGCGTACTCATAGAACCGCGCCGGGTTCATGCCGCGTTGCAGGTTCTTGACGTACCACCGGTAGCCGAAGGTGGAGAGGATCAGGTGGGCGATGGCAGAAATGAGGAGGAACATCGCTACTGCTGGCCCGAAGCGGAGCTCGTAGGCCAGTTGTGGGTTGGGGGTCAGGGTACGGGCGCTCAGGTCGAAGCGCAGGTAGTTGGTGTAGATGGGATAGGTGCGGGTGTTGCTGAG
>DAOTYW010000173.1:0-4711 GCA_034434755.1 Anaerolineae bacterium
GTTCAGAACGCCTACGACTACTACTGGGACCTGGAGACGGTGCACGAGCGGCTGGACAAGAAGATGACCGCCGCCTTCCACGCCGTCCACGAGACTGCCCAGAAGTACAAGGTCAACAACCGCATGGGCGCTTACATCGTCTCGGTCCAGCGCGTCGCCGAGGCCTGCAAGCTGCGCGGTTGGGTCTAGCCTATCCTCTGACGATTCCGAACCCCGGTCCCGTTCGTGGGGCCGGGGTTCTGTTTTGTCCACTTGGCACGGCCAGGTATCCGTGGTATCATAAGCACGGTTGACCAACACGATGGAGGCAGAGCGGACATGTCACCCGTGGAGCGGTCGGTGAAGGATGCCCGATCCGGGATGGCGCGGGCAGTGGAGCAGCAGGACCCCAAACTACGCACGATGTTCGAGGTTGCCCGCGTGCTGGCCGGCGGGTATGACCTGGGCACCCTGCTGCCCAGGTTGCTCGCCTGCCTGATTGACTCCTGGGCAGCGGCGGATTCGGGCATCCTCTCGCTGTACGATCCCGAAAAGGAACAGTTGAACGTCGTGGCCGCTCAGGGATACGACCTGGCCGCGCTGAAAAAGATCCACCTAGCGCCGGGCGAGGCGATGGGCGGACGGGTGATTGCCACGGGCGAGGCCGAGCTGTACCCTACCCCTGACGACATCGCCCGGGCGCGGGCCAACCTGACCGCGGAGCACCTGGAGCTGTGGAACCAGGCTTCCTCCACCATCGGCCCCCCGCTCAGTGCTGTCTGCATCCCGTTGATCACCACCCAGGCCAGGGTGGGTGTCTTCCTGCTGGAGAATCACACCCAGGCTGGCAGTTTTGGTGTCGAGGACCTCCCGTTTCTCCTGGCTGTCTCTGACCTGGTTGCCATCGCTATCGAGAACGCCCGCCTGCGCAAGGAGCTGCAAGACACCCGCGCTCTTGAGGAAGCGAACCGCCTGAAGGCCGAGGTCATCTCCACCCTGGCCCACGAGATGCGCACGCCGCTGACCTCGATCAAGGGCTATTCCACAGCCCTACTGATGGACGAGGGTCTCTTCGGCCCAGAGGCGCAGCGCGAGTTTCTGCAGATCATTGACGAGGAGTGCTCGGTCCTGCAGGGCCTGATCCAGGACCTACTGGAGTCCTCGATCATCGAGGCCGGTTTCCTGAAACTGGAGCTCCAGCCGGTGATGCTGCCGCGTCTGGCCAAGGCCCTGGTGGAAGATTTCGCCCATATCAGCCAGAAGCACCGTTTCATGGTGGACTTCCCGCGCGAGTTTCCGGTCATTGACGCCGACCCCGACCGCGTCGCCCAGGTGCTGCGCAACCTGCTGGACAACGCCGTCAAGTACTCGCCGGACGGTGGGCTGGTCGTGGTCCGTGGCCAGGTGGGGGAGGACGAGGTGACGATCAGCGTTGCCGACCAGGGTGTCGGCATCGCTCCGGAGCACCTCAACCGCCTCTTCGAGAAGTATTTCCGCATCGAATCGGGCCTGGGCCGCCACGTCGTCGGGTCGGGCCTGGGACTGCCCATCTGCCACGCCATCGTCGAGTCGCACGGCGGGCGCATCTGGGCCGAGAGCGAGCTGGGCCAGGGCACAATTCTCTATTTCACGCTGCCGATCCACCGCGCCGGGCAGGAACCTGTCGGCCAGGAGGAATAGCCCATGGAAGCGAAAATCCTCATCGTTGACGACGAACCGCGTGTCGTGCGCCTGGTGACTGAAGTGCTCAAAGCGATGGGCTACGAGATGGTCACCGCTATCAACGGCCAGTCGGCCATTGAAATGGTCGCCCTGGAGCAACCCGACCTGGTGCTGCTGGATATTCTGCTGGGCAGCGGGCCGGACGGCTATCAGGTCTGCCAGCGCATCCGCGAGTTCTCCGATGTGCCGGTGATTATGCTCACCGCCAAAGCTCAGGAAGCCGACATGTTGCGCGGTTTCGACGTGGGCGCGGACGATTACCTGACCAAGCCGTTCAATGCCAAGGAACTTGTGGCGCGGGTGCGGGCAGTGCTGCGACGCACGCGGCAGCCTGAGGGCGTCGTGACGACCGTTTGGACCTGTGGCGAACTACAGGTGGACTTTGCGCGGCGCCTGGTCCACGTGCGCGGTCAGCGTGTTCCTCTCACCCGTACCGAGTACGCCCTGCTGCGCGAACTGGCCATCCACGCCAACTGTGTCCTCTCCCACCAGGAACTGTTGACCGCCGTGTGGGGGCCGGAGTACATCAACGACGTGGACTACCTGCGCGCCTACGTCCGTTACCTGCGCCGTAAGCTGGAGGACGACCCTGCCAACCCCCAGTACATCCTCACCTCCCAGGGGGTTGGCTATATGCTGGCCTGTCCAGAGGGCACCTGTGCGCCGACGCTCTAGCGACCGAACGAGGGCCGGCCGGTGGCCGGGTTCGGCTCTCTCGTCCCACGTAGAGACGTCCACCGGGCGTCTCTACGTGCTTTTTCATGCTTTTTTCAGAAACTGGCCGCTCGTTTCTATGCGTTTCTCACGGGGTCTGTGGTACGATAGGGCCGCAAACAGGGAGAGATTGGCCCAATTCACATTTGGAGGATATGGAGATGGACACCCGAACACAGACTACCCGCAAGGCGCAAACGCAGACGGTAGCGCCGGATCTCGAGTTGGTGTTGTCGGACGCGGTCGGTATGGTCGAGGGAGCGATGAGCCAGGCGCTCGACTTCTGCGCCCAGAAGATGGCTCTGGACAGCCGCGAGGCGGTGGTCAGCCGCCTGCAGCGGAGCGACCCTGGCGCGCTCGGCTACGTCTACTACAGCCTGGCCAACCAGGCCGCCGAGTGGCTCGGCGCGTGGGACGAGAGCATCAAGGCCGTCTATCTGTACGACTTCGACGCCACGGCAGAGGACGGCTGCTTCGGCGAGGCGGATCGGTCGCCGCTGCTGCACCTGATCGTCTGGGCCCGGCGCAAGACCGGGGCGCTGAACGCGGTACTGGGCATCCTCGACCGCGCCCTGGTGCAGGCCTATGCCGACCTGACCGGCAAGAGCGAGCTGAAGCACCTGTTGAGCGCCGAGGTGATCGACGACGACGGGATGCAGAACTCCATTGGCTGCGCGGCGCTGCTGCGCTCCGTGCACACCCGACCGCTGCGCGTCTGGGAACGCTAGACAGACCCACAAAGGAGTGGCACCGGGCGGGGGAGAACTCTCTCCTGTCCGGTGCTATGTTGTCCCGTGAGCAACCGCGACCGACCGGTCGTGATTGACTATCTACCGAGTTCAGGAGATACGGAAATGGCAGAGCCAAAGAATTCATTCGAGATCGCCCAGGCGCAGTTCGACAAGAATGCGGACATGCTGGGCCTTCCGGAGGACATCCGGGAGCTGTTGCGCTGGCCGATGCGCGAGTTCCACTTCCGCATCCCGGTGCGCATGGACGACGGTTCCACCCGCTCCTTCCAGGGCTTCCGCGTGCAGCACAACGACGCGCGCGGCCCCGCCAAGGGCGGCATCCGCTTCCACCCCAACGAGACGATTGACACCGTGCGCGCGCTGGCGATGTGGATGACCTGGAAGTGCGCCGTCGCCGATATTCCGCTGGGCGGTGGCAAGGGCGGCGTGATCATCAACCCGGCCTCGCTCTCGGTGACGGAGAAGGAGCGGCTGTGCCGTGGCTGGGTGAACCAGATGTGGCACAACATCGGCCCGCGCATGGACGTGCCCGCCCCCGATGTCGGCACGACCCCGCAGATGATGGCCTGGATGATGGACGAGTACACCCGCCTGCAGGGCCAGTACGTCCCTGGCGTCTTCACCGGCAAGCCGGTGGACATGGGCGGCAGTCTGGGTCGCACCGAAGCGACCGGCTTCGGGGTGATCTTCACCGTCCGCGAGGCGATGAAGCACCTGGGCCTCGACCCCCGTTCGTGCCGGGCGGCGATCCAGGGCTTCGGCAACGTCGCCCAGTACGCCGCCATCGGCTTTCGCGACATGCTCGGCGGTCAAGTGGTCTGCGTCTCTTGCTACGACGAGGCCGATAAGAAGCCGTATACCTACTCCCATCCCGACGGCGTGGACCCGCACTTCCTGCAGAGCATCACCGACCAGTACGGCACGATCAACAAGGACAAGGCGCGGGCTGCTGGCTATGTCATCGAAGACGCCATGGCCTGGATCGAGAAAGACGCCGACGTGCTGATCCCG
This sequence comes from Anaerolineae bacterium, assembly GCA_034434755.1. Lineage (GTDB taxonomy): Bacteria > Chloroflexota > Anaerolineae > B4-G1 > DUEL01 > DAOTYW01. The sequence goes on from DAOTYW010000173.1 coordinate 4,179, forward strand.
GCGGCGCTGGAGAACATGATCACCGCCGAGACCGCCCCGCGCATGCACAAGAACGTCAAGATCATCGCCGAGGGCGCCAACGGCCCCACCACCCTGGAGGGCGATGAGGTCATCCGGCAGCGCGGCATCTTCCTCATTCCCGATTTCCTGTGCAACGCCGGCGGGGTAACCTGCTCCTACTTCGAGGGCGTCCAGAACGACATGAACTATTACTGGGGCCGTGACGAGGTGGTGCAGCGGCTCGATCAGAAGATGAGCGCCGCTTTCCACGGTGTCCTGGAGATGGCCCTGGAACACAAGGTCTACATGCGCGACGCCGCCTACCTGGTGGCGATTGACCGCGTCGTGCGGGCTATGCGCCTGCGCGGCTGGGCGTGATTGGCTGTTCCACTGCAAAGGGTCACTGCCGGCCCGGCGGCGCTGGGGCCTCACCCCTCCCCCTACCCCCTCCCCTCTCCCCTGGAGGGTGCTTAAAAAAGCCAGTGAAACAGAGGGGAGGGCTTGGAGGACACCTTGTGATGCCGACGCGTGAC
>DAOTYW010000174.1:0-5051 GCA_034434755.1 Anaerolineae bacterium
ATGCGGCCTCCACCGACGCCCGGTCCATGGGCTGGTCAAAGACCAGGCGGAGGGGCCGGTCCAGCGGCGTCTCCTCGCCGCGCGCGGGGGAGCGGACCAGGAGGAGGGGGTGGGCGGCGGGGAGGGGCGGAGGGGTGGGGGTGGCGCGGCGGAGGAAGGGGGGCGCGCAGGAAATGACCATGCTGATGAGCAGGATGACGATCAGTGGTAGGGTCCAGAATCGTTTGCGACTCATCGCAACTCCTTTCGCAGGGCGTGAAGCGTGAAAAGTAAAACGTGAAAAGTAAAACGTGAAAAGTGAAACGTGAGGGGCAATTGCAGTATACCACGAATGGGCCAGGTTGTCTACAGGATGCAGGATGCAAGATGCAAGATGCAAGATACAGGGCAGCCCGTGTCCCTCCGTGTTCTTGTTCTATTTCTTATAGACGCTGGAATCAGTCGCAGAGTTCCCACCCCTCCTCACTTCTCACGTTTCACGTTTCACGTTTCACGTTTCACGTCTCACGGACCAAACCCTATGAAACCCGTCCTCGTCATTGGCGGCGGCATCGCCGGCATTCAGGCAGCGCTCGATCTGGCGGAGATGGGCATTCGCGTCCACCTGGTGGAGAAGAGCCCCACCATCGGCGGGCGGATGGCCCAGCTCGACAAAACCTTCCCGACCAACGACTGCTCGACCTGCATCCTCTCGCCCAAGATGGTGGACTGCGCCCGCCATCCGAACATCACCATCTACACTCTCTCCGAACTGCAGTCGGTTGGCGGTGAGGCAGGCGATTTCGTCGCCCAAGTGGTCAAACATCCCCGTTACGTGGATGAGACGGCCTGCACCGCCTGCGGCGACTGTGCCAAGGTCTGTCCGATTGTCAGGCCGGACGAGTTCCAGATGGGCCTCTCGACCCGCCGGGCGATCTACATCCCTTTCCCCCAGGCTATCCCGCAGGCCTACCTGAGCAGCCGTGAGGACTGTCTGGGCAAGGACCCGATCATCTGTGGGCGCTGCATCCGCGCCTGCAAGAAGCAGTGCATTGACTTCGATATGCAGGACCGGCTGATCGAGTTGCCGGTCGGGGCGATCGTCCTCGCTGTGGGGATGGAGACCTTCGATCCGGTGGCGCTGACCGAGTACGGCTACGCCCGCTACCAGAACGTCATCACCGGTTTGGAGCTGGAGCGGCTGATCTGCGCCAGTGGGCCCTCCGGCGGCCGCCTGATCCGCCTGACCGACCGCCGCGAACCGAAGACGATCGGTTTCATCCAATGCGTCGGTTCGCGCAGCCTGAAGTACCAGCGCTTCTGCTCCTCGGTCTGTTGCATGCATGCGACCAAAGAGGCGATCCTGGCCCGTGAGCATATCCCCGACGTTCAGTCGTACATCTTCTACACCGATCTGCGCGCTTCCGGCAAGGGCTTCCGCGAGTACATTGATCGCGCCCAACGGGAGTACGGGGTGGAGTACATCCGCAGCCGGGTGGCCAAGATCGAGGAGGACGAGGACGGCGGGCTGATTTTCCACTACGAGGACGTCGTCTCCTCCCGCCCCCAGGTGATGAAGGTGGACTTGGCCGTCCTGGCGACCAGCCTGGTGCCCGGTCCGGGGGTCGCGGCCCTGTCGCAAGTGCTCGACCTGGAACTGGACGAGTACGGCTTTTTCCGTACCAACCCGTTCTCGCCGACCGACACGACCCGCGAGGGGGTGTTCACATGCGGCTGCTGTCGCGGTCCGGCGGACATTCCGCAGTCCGTGGCCCAGGCCAGTGCGGCGGCGGCGCGGGCGGCGCAGTATGTGATGGAAATCGGATCTGTTGGGGAGGGATAGATGGCCGAGCGTGTGGACTCTCCCACCGAACTTGCCCCCCGCGCGGCCCTGGTCATCGGCGGCGGCATCGCCGGCATCCAGGCCGCGCTCGATCTGGCGGAGATGGGCGTCCAGGTGTATCTGGTCGAACGGCTGCCCAGCATCGGCGGGCGGATGGCCCAATTGGACAAGACGTTCCCGACCAACGACTGCTCGACCTGCATTCTCTCGCCGAAGATGAACGACTGCGCTCGCCATTCCAACATCGTCCTGCACACCTACTCGGAAGTGACGGCGCTGGAGGGGGAGGCCGGCCGCTTCACCGTTACCGTGCGCCACCATCCGCGCTATGTGGACGAGAAGAAGTGCACCGGCTGCGGCCTCTGCGCCGAGAAGTGTCCGGTCAAGGTGCCGGATGCCTTCAACATGGGACTGCGCGAGCGAAAGGCGATCTACCTCTATTTCTCCCAGGCGGTCCCCCAGGTGATGACGATCGATCCTGAAGCCTGCATCTACCTGCAGCGGGGCAAGTGCGGCGCCTGCGCGAAGAACTGTCAGGCGGGAGCAGTGGATTTCGCCCAGACCGCGCGGGAGGAGACGCTGCGGGTGGGCGCGGTGATCGTTGCCGCCGGCTTCGATTTCCTCGACCCCCGCGACCTGACCCAGTTCGGTTACCGGCAGTGTCCCAACGTGATCACTGCGCTGGAATACGAGCGGCTGATCAGCGCCTCCGGACCAACGGAGGGCCACCTGCTGCGCCCCTCCGATAGGCGTCCGGCGCGGCGGATCGGTTTCATTCAGTGCGTCGGTTCGCGGGACGTGCGCCATCAGCTCTTCTGCTCGTCGGTCTGTTGCATGCACTCCAGCAAGCAGGCGGTACTGGCCGCCGAACACGATCCGGGGGTCGAATCCACCGTTTTCTACACCGACTTCCGCGCCTCTGGCAAGGGCTTCCGCGAGTACGTCGCTCGCGCCGAACAGGAGTACGGCGTGCGCTATGTCCGTGGGCGGGTGGCGCGCATCGGCGAGGATGAGGAACACAATCCGGTGATCCACTATGAAGACATGGCCACCTCGCGCCCGGCGCGGATGACGGTGGACATGGCCGTGCTGGCGACGAGCCTCATTCCACGGGCCACGACCGCCGAACTGGCGCGGGTGCTGGGGATCGCTGTGGATGCCTATGGCTTCGTCAAGACCGAGCCATTTGCCCCGGTGGACACGACGCGGGCGGGCATCTTCGCCGCCGGTTGCTGCCGGGGACCGTTCGACATCCCAGAGTCAGTGATGCAGGCCAGCGCAGCAGCGGCGCGGGCGGCGCGCATGATGGGAGACAAGGAGACGCGGAGACGCGGAGAGGGGGTGACGCGGTGACGGGGAGAGGGGGGGACGCGGAGACGCGGAGAGGGGGTGACGCGGTGACGCGGAGAGGGGGAGACGCGGTGACGGGGAGAGGGGGAGACTCCCGTGTCACCGTATCACCGCGTCACCGCGTCACCGCGTCACCCCGTCACCGTGTCACCGCGTCACCCCGCATCGGCGTGTTCGTCTGTCACTGCGGCTCCAACATCGCCGGGCATCTGGACGTGGCGGCGGTGGCCGAGTACGCGCGAGGGCTGCCGGGGGTCGTCTTCGTCCAGCGCAATATGTACACCTGCTCCGACGCCGGCCTGAAGGAGATCAAGACGGCAATTGTCGAGCACAGGCTGGAGCGCGTGGTCGTTGCCGCCTGCACGCCGCGCACCCACGAACCGCTGTTCCGCGAGGCATGCCGCGAGGCGGGTCTGAACCCCTACCTGTTCGAGTTCGTCAACATCCGCGACCAGTGCTCCTGGGTGCACATGCGCGAGCCGGAGGCGGCTACGCGCAAGGCGCAGGACCTGGTGCGGATGGGCGTGGCGAAGGCTCGCCTGCTGGTGCCGTTGGAGGAGCAGGAGGTGCCGGTCGAGCCGACGGCGCTGGTCATTGGCGGAGGGATGATCGGAATGACCGCCGCGCTCAACCTGGCCCGCCGCGGCTTCCCGGTCAAACTGGTCGAGCGCGAAGCGGAACTGGGCGGCCTGCTCCGACATCTGGATAAGCTCTACCCCACCCAGGACGACGCCCGGCCGCTGGTCGAGGCGCGCATCGCCGCCGTGCGCGAGGAACCGCGCATCGAGGTGTTCACGTCCGCCGAAGTCCACGAAGTCAAGGGGTTCGTCGGCAATTACGAGATCGTCGTCCGTGACCACGAGGGGCGGCAATTCAGCTTCAGGGTCGGGGCGATCATTGTCGCTACCGGCGCCTCGGTATTCACACCGGCCGGGCTGCACGGCTACGGGCAATGGTCGAACGTGGTCACCCAGTGGGAGTTCGAGCGCTGGCTGGCCGATCCCCAGAAGCGGCCTGCCATCGCCGACCTCCGGCGCGTGGTGATGATCCAGTGCGTCGGTGCACGCAGCCCCCAGCGGCCCTACTGCTCCCGTGTCTGCTGTACCACGGCGATCAAGAACGCGCTGGAGATCAAGGGCCATCGGCCCGACGCCGAGGTCTACATCCTCTACCGCGACACCGAGACCCAGGGCACCCGCTACGAGGCCTACTACACCCGCGCCCGCGAAGCGGGCATCCAGTTCCTCCGCTACAGCGTTGAGCGCCCACCGGAGGTGACCGCCGATCGCGTGCTGGTCTACGACGAGCTGCTGGGTGCGAAGCTGGGCATCCCCTACGACCTGGTGGTGCTCTCGACACCGCTGGTGGCCCATTCCGATTCACGCGACCTGGCGCAGTTGCTCAAGGTGCCGGTAGATGAACACGGTTTCTTCCTGGAGGCGCACGTCAAGCTGCGCCCGTTGGATTTCGCCACCGATGGCGTCTACGTGGCCGGGACAGCGCGCTGGCCCTCCCACCTGGAGGAGACGATCACCCAGGCCTACGGCGCGGCGGCGCGCGCGGCGACGGTGCTCTCCAAAGACCATGTCCAGGCCTCCGGCGTGGTGGCGCGGGTGGACGAGCGGTTCTGTCGCGGCTGCGGCCGCTGTGTGGAGATCTGTCCCTTCGGCGCGCCCTCGCTGGTCGAAGTGTCGCCCGGAGTGCAGGTGGCCCGCGTCAACCCGGTGATGTGCAAGGGCTGCGGCGCATGCGCCTCGGCCTGCCCCACCGGAGCGATGACCGCGATGCACTTCACCGATGAGCAGGTGGTGGCGATGGTGCGGGCGGCGCTATTGGAGGGGACGGGGTGACACGGAGATGCGGGGATACGGAGACGCGG
>DAOTYW010000175.1:0-2734 GCA_034434755.1 Anaerolineae bacterium
TGATCCCCTTCAACGGCATCGCCAGCATCTTCGTCAAGGACCTGCGGACAGGCGAGGAGCTGAGCATCGGCCCGGACATCGCCTTCGCCGGAACGAGCGTGCTCAAGATCGCCGTGATGACCCAGGTCTACCGCGTGCTGGACGAACCGCCGACGGTCGAGCAGTATGACTGGCTCACCGACACGATGGGTTCCGGCAGCAGCAACTTCAAGGCCAACCTGCTCCTGGCGCTGGTCGGGGGCGGGGATGGTTTCCGCGGGGCGGAGGAACTGACCGCAGCGATGGGCACGCTGGGGCTGGTCAACACCTTCATGATTACTCCCTACGATGAGGAGACCCTGCCCTACACCGTCGTCACGCCGGCCAACTCGCGCACCGACATCACCACCAATCCCGACCCGTTCATGCAGACGACGGCACAGGACATCGGCCTGTTGTTGGAGATGATCTACCAGTGCAGTCACGGCGGCGGCGCGCTGCTGGCCGCCTACCCGGACGACTACACGCCGGAAGAGTGCCAGCAGATGTTGGACATCATGTCGCAGAACCGCATAGACAGCCTGATCGAGGCGGGGCTGCCGCCGGGAACGCCGCTGGCCCACAAGCACGGCTGGGGGCCGGATACGCACGCCAACGCCGGGATCGTCTTCAGCCCCCAGGCGGACTTCGTGCTGGTCGTCTATCTGTACAACCCGGTCTGGCTAGAGTGGGGCGTCTCCAACCCGTTGGTCAACACCATCGCCACGGCGACGTACAACTATTTCAACCCCACACCGTAGACTGTCTACCCTCCCGCAGGCTTGGACTTTCTTGGCGGGTAACTGCCTACCCTTTGCCAGGCCTGATGCTGGCGCGGCCATTGTTCCAGGCCCTTGTCCCACCCCCTGGCCCCCGCCCCTTTCCCGCCGGGCGGGAGAGGGGCGGGCGTAGGGGGTGGGTTGAGGGCGAAGGGCAGCCAGCGCCGCGGACGGTAGACAGTTACCTCGGCGGTCGTTCGTAGTTGGGGGCCTCTTTGGTGATGAATACATCGTGCGGATGGCTCTCACGCAGGCCGGCGGCGGTGACGCGCACGAAGCGGGCCTGGCGACGCAGTTCCTCGATGCTGACGCAGCCGCAGTAGCCCATGCCGGCGCGCAGCCCGCCGACGAGCTGGTAGACCAGATCGGCCAGCGGTCCCTTGTGCGGCACCATCCCCTCGATCCCCTCCGGCACCAGCTTGCTCAGCCCGGCCTGGAAATAGCGGTCGCTGGTCCCCTCCTGCATCGCTCCAAGCGAGCCCATGCCGCGGTAGGCTTTGAAGGAGCGGCCTTCGTAGAGGATCGTCTCACCGGGGCTTTCCTCCGTCCCGGCGAAGAGATTGCCGATCATGACACTGTGCGCGCCGGCGGCGATGGCCTTGCTGATGTCGCCAGAGTACTTGATCCCGCCGTCGGCGATGATCGGCACGCCGGTGGGTTCGGCAGCAGCAGCGCACTCGCAGATCGCCGTGATCTGCGGCATCCCCGCCCCACTGACCACGCGGGTCGTGCAGATGCTGCCCGGCCCCACGCCCACCTTCACCCCATCGGCGCCGCGCTCGATCAGCGCGCGGGCCCCCTCGGCGGTGGCGACGTTGCCGGCGATGACCTCGGCATCGGGGAACCAGTGCTTGAGCCGGGTCAGCGCGTCCATGACCCCCAGCGAATGGCCGTGCGCCGAGTCAATAACCAGCACGTCGGCGCCGGCCTCGATCAGCGCCTGGACGCGGTCGTACAGGTCGGGCCCCGTCCCCACCGCCGCCCCCACGCGCAGCCGCCCCAGCTCGTCCTGGCAAGCGTTGGGGTACTGGATCTGCTTCATGATGTCCTTGACCGTGATCAGCCCGCGCAGGATGTAATCATCGTCCACTACCAACAACTTCTCGACGCGGTGACGGTGGAGGATCTCCTTGGCCTGCTCCAACGTCGTCCCCACCGGCACCGTGATCAGGTTCTCCCTGGTCATCAACTCGTGGATCGGCCGCTCCAGGTTCTCCTCGAAGCGCAGGTCGCGGTTGGTCAGGATGCCCACCAGCCGCCCGTCGGCCTGGGTAATCGGGATGCCGGAGATGTGGTAGCGGGCCATCAGTTCGAGGGCGTCGCGGATCGGACGGTGCGGCGGCAGGGTGATCGGATCCACGATCATCCCGCTCTGCGAGCGCTTGACCATGCGCACCATCTCGGCCTGTCTCTCCAGCGGCATGTTGCGGTGGAGGATGCCGATGCCGCCCTCGCGGGCCAGGGCGATCGCCAGGCGGGCCTCGGTGACCGTGTCCATCGCCGCACTGACAATGGGAATGTTGAGCGCGATGCGCCGGCTCAGGTGGGTGCGCACGTCCACGTCGCGGGGCAACACCGCTGACTCGGCAGGCACCAACAACACATCGTCGAACGTCAGGGCCTCACACCCGTACTTTTCATCCTCCATACAGCCTCCTCCCCTGCTTCCGACTGCCCACCTACTCCCCTTTCTGCGCCATCTGCGTCGCGTCTATGATCGTCGAAACGATGAAAACCACTGTCAGCGCCACCGCGACGACGATGCCGACCAGGTCGTAGATGGTGAAACGACCAAAGGGTAACGCGATCACCGGGTTGCCCACAAAGTAGAGCACCGCGTTGACGATGACCACCAGCGCCCGCAGTTCGGTCGGGCCGATCCGGGCATAGGAGATGCGGAACACGCCGTTCACCGTGGTGCGCACGTAGACGAGGAT
>DAOTYW010000176.1:0-2667 GCA_034434755.1 Anaerolineae bacterium
GTTGGGACGTAGATTCGACGATAATCATACCCGCTTTGGACAGGAAAGTCAAATGGCTCTGCAAGGGAAACGGTGCTGGTCTATCATCCGCTGCGTTGCACCAGTGGCAGGTAGATGAACGGCCAGTTGACGGAGCGGTGGTTGTTGATCTCCTCGTCGCATGTGGGCATGATCGGCAGGGTACCCAGGCTGCACATGGTCCCTTCGGGGCTGTGGCCGTACCATTCGTATCCCGTCTGCCAGCGCAGCACATCGGCCTGCGCCCAGACGCCGCAGACGCCGGGCCCGCTGCAATACGTAGGCCAGGTCAGCACAGCGCTGCCGACGATGGCATCCCCCGGCGCCAGCCCGGCCCACCAGTAGGAGGGTGGGTTCGTGCCGAACCACTTGAACAACGCGGCCTCGCCGAAGGTCAGCGGTCCGCCGAAGGCGTTGGTCAGGGCGACCGGCGGCCCCTGCTCGACCGGTCGGATATACAGCCCGGCGATGACCGAGCGTCCGGTGGTGTACGCGCCCACGTTACGCACCGTCACGGTGTAGTGCACCAGTTCGCCGATGGCCGGGAGGTAGTTGTCCATGGCTATGTCTTCGACGATCAGGTCGGAGCCCAGCAGCGTCTCGCGCAGGGCGAGAGTGAAGGTCAGCCGCGTGGTCTCCGTGAAACCCCAGCTCAGGCTGCACGCTGTGGTGGTGTAGGCGAAGATGCACTCAGCGGGTGTATAGACATAGCCGCCGGGGGAGACCGTGAGGGGTTCCCAGACGGGGCTGATGGAACGGCTGAAGATGATCGTATTGGTCAGGCCGAAGATCCAGCTCGGGTCCTGCGGGCCGACGGGATATTCGAGCCAGACATTCGGTGATTGCGGATCGCGCCGGGCGCGGCTGCGGGTGTCGTAGTCCAGGTAGACCGTGCCTTTGCCGCCGACCGTGCCGGAGAAGATGACCCGTGGGGGTGCCAGGACCGCCTCGCAGGTCGCGGTCGGCGGCCAGGTCGGCCGGCAGGTGGCGGTGTAGACCACGGCATCGGCGGGCAGGTTGATCCAATCGTTCAGGCGGAAGCCGGCGATGTGGATCTGGAAAGTGGTGGTATAGGTGGTGGTGTAGATGTCGGCGGCGAGCGGGGCGTGGATCGTGACCGTCTGGACGCGTTCGTAGAACAGGTCGCTGTCGCCGGGCGGGGCGGGAGGCGCGCCCTGGGACAGGGGGGCCATGGCCAGGAGCAACCCTGCCGTCAGCGCGCCTCCCAGCAGCCAGGCGAGGGCGACGGATCGGCGCTTCCGTTCGATTGTCGGAAAGGTCAATCACCACCTCCCGGAGGCGGTGTAGGCGATGGTGGAGTGGTCGGTGTAGGCGTCGGGACGGTCGGTGTGGGTGTCGGCGTGCTGGGCGTGGGCGTCCGCGTCGGTGTGCGCGTCGGGGTGGGCGTGATGGGCGTCGGCGTGCGTGTTGGCGTGGCCGAGGGAGTGGGCGTGCCCGGCGTGGGCGTCCTCGTCGGCGTCGGCGTGCGCGTCGGCGTGTTGGTCGGCGGCTGAGGGGTCGGCGTGGAGGTAGGCGCCGGCGGCGTGGGCGTCGCGTTCGGGGGCAGCCCGCCGCAGATGTCGAAGGACGAGACCATCAGCGTATAATGCGGCTGGCGGTTGGTGCCGGCGATGGTGCCGCTGTCGTCCATATCCATCACGCGGATGAAGAGGTAGTGCCGCCCATTCATCACCGGGATATTGCTGCGCGGCCAGGTACCCGGCACGGACGTCAGCAGTACTCCGGTGGGAAGGTTAGAGATCTCGGCGGAGGTCAGGTAGTACCAGTCCTGGTCACCGTTACTGGCGCGGAGCAGGTTGCGGTAACCGTCGCGGCTGTTGGGGCCGGTGATGTAGACGGCCACTTCCTGGATGCCGGAGCCGTGCGGTGTGCCGACGCCGCCGGAGTCCACGTCCCAGGTAGTCAGGCGGAGGGTGACGTTCTGGCCGGCCTGCAGGCAGGCGTTGGGATCGGGGGCTGGCGCGGTGCTGTAGGCGGCGACGGCATCGGGGCGCAGGTAGTAGTGCGAGTTGTAGCTGGAGGAGAGAGTGGTGGCGACCGGGATGGGGGAGGTGAGGCGGATGGCCGGCCCTCGTCGTCCACCGTTGAACTCCAACCAGCAACTGCCGCCCATCGGGAAGTCCAGGCGCAAGCTCATAGTGAACTGCGAGGCGTGGACGATGTTCGCGCCGATGATGTTGGCCCCGTCGTTGTTGTAGAACGCTTTCTGGGTTGAACGGGCGATCCGTTCGCACAGCGGGGCCATGCGGGCCGACGGATAGTACAGGTTGTAGGGCAGGTTCAGGATCGTCCCCACGTCTACGCAGCGCAGCCGGGCGCAGTTGCCGCCGCCGTCGTTAAAGCGCATCGAGAAGATGCGCTGCAGGCCGGCGGGGATGCGCTGGTAGGTCACGTCGGCCCAGCCGCTGGTGATGTGCCAGGGGCTGACCGTCCCATCGCCATTGTGGGTGGTGCCCAGCCAGCTCAGCGCGGCGGTCCACTGGTCAATGCGGTCCAGGCAGCGGGGGAAGGTGGAGTAGCTCACCAGCCCGTTCAGCGCGCTCGTGCCGCGCTGCCAGCGGAACCAGGCCTCGTTAAGCGTCACGGGGTAGAGCGTGGTGTTGTTGATCGGCCCGCTGGCGGCGTGCC
>DAOTYW010000177.1:0-2174 GCA_034434755.1 Anaerolineae bacterium
CGTGAAACGTGAAACACGAACCCGCACGGCGAATCCGTGAATCCGCAAATCCCGCGAATCCGTGTTCTAGAGGTGCCCAATGACCATGGACTTGACCCAGGCCAGCCAAATGCTCAAATGGCTGGACGAGGAACGGCGCAAGGATAAGCAGCTCATTGCCTCCCTCCAGGAGCGGCTGGAGGGACAGCAGCAGCAGATCGTCCGCTTGGAGGGGCAACTGGCCAACGCCCAGAAGGCCATTGTCTCCCTGGAGGGCGCAGTGTCCCGTATCACTGACCTGGCCCAGGCGTTGGAAAAGGCGAAGCTCGAACTGTCCCACACGATAGAGGGGCGCGATGAGCAGTATCGCAAGGACAAACGAGCGATGGAGCAGGCGCGGCAGATGGAGATCGGCACCCTGCGCGACGAACTCAAGCGCGTCGGCGAGGAGCTGCGCGCCATCCCCCGCCTGGACGAGCGGGTGAACGCCGCCCAGGCGGATGCGCGGCGGCTGAACGAGGTGTTGCAGCGACTGGACACCATCGTCGCCGACCTGAGCCAGCGCACGGAGGACCGCCTGCAGGCCATCACCTACCTGGAGGAGCAGCGCCGCGCCGACCATCAGCGCATCCTCGCCCTGGAAAAAGAGGGGCCGGAAATCAGCAAGCGGCTCGATACCTTCGCCGCCAGGCTCCTCCCCATCGAGGATGCCGTCCCCAAGATGCGCACGCGCCTGGAAGAGGGGCTGAAGCCGATCGCCGAGTTCGAGAAGGTCATCCAGGAACTGCAGGCCGCCGACTTCCGCCGCAACCAGGACGTGAAGAAGTGGGCTGCCCAGGCCGAGGAGATCCGCCAGGAAATCGAGCGGCTGCGCGAGGAGCGTCAACGCTTCCTGCTCAGCTTCCGCGACGCGACGGAGGTGCTACGCAGCCTGGAACCGTTCCAGACGCGCATCGAGGGCCGCCAGAACGAGGCGCTCGAGCTGCTGCGGGTTACCGAGGAACGGCTCAAACGACAGTGGGAAGAATGGCAATCGGCCCAGGAGAAGGAGCGCCGCAAGTGGGAGGTCTCCCTCGACGAGCGCTGGAAGCACCAGGAGCGTAGCAACCGCGCTACCCAGGAGCGCTTCGACGCCATCCTGCCGATGATCCACTTCCATCACGACCAGCTCAGTGCCCTCTGGGAGGTCCGCCTGGCCGACGCTGCCCGCATACTCAAGACGGCGCAGGGCGAGTTCGCCGCGTTCACCGAGGGGGTGGACGAACAGTTGTCCCTGTTGCGCGAGAAATCGCCCAAGAAAGACGACCGGCTGCTTATCCCGCCAGAACGTCCCAGGTGAGGTACCATGCACGTCGTCGGCACCGCCGGACACGTGGACCACGGCAAGTCCACCCTGGTCGAGGCGCTTACCGGTATCAACCCCGACCGGCTCCGCGAAGAGCAGGAACGGGAGATGACGATTGACCTGGGTTTCGCCTGGCTGACCCTGCCGAACGGCGAGCCGGTAGGGGTGGTGGACGTGCCGGGCCACCGCGATTTCATCGAGAACATGCTCGCCGGCGTCGGCGGGATCGAGGCGGCCATCTTCGTCGTCGCTGCCGACGAGGGGGTGATGCCGCAGACCCGCGAGCACCTGGCGATCCTCGACCTGCTGAAGATCCCCGCCGGCGTTGTCGCCCTGACCAAGACGGATCTGGTCTACGATCCCGAATGGCTGGAGCTGGTCGCTGCGGACGTGGAGGATGTACTGCGCGGGACCGTTCTGGAGGGCGCGCCGATCGTGCCGGTGTCGGCCCGCAGCGGACAGGGGTTGCGCGAACTGCTGGCCGCTCTCCAGGAGGTGCTGGAACGCGGCGAGCCGCGCCACGACCGCGGCTGCCCGCGACTGTGGATCGACCGCGTCTTCACCATCAGCGGCTTCGGCACGGTGGTCACCGGCACGCTGCTGGATGGCAGCCTGACCGTGGGACAGGAAGTGGAGGTCCTGCCGCAGAAGCTGCGCGCCCGCATCCGCGGCCTGCAGACGCACAAGGAGAAACTCGCCCAGGCGGTCCCCGGCAGCCGCGTGGCGGTCAACCTCACCGGCGTTGCCAAGAGCGACCTGGCGCGGGGCAACCTGGTGACTATCCCCGGCTGGCTGCGCTCCACCCTGCTGGTGGACGTGCGCCTGGATTTCCTGGCCGACGCTCCCTTCC
>DAOTYW010000178.1:0-3399 GCA_034434755.1 Anaerolineae bacterium
GAATACCAACAGGCCCCCGTAGCTCAATGGGAAGAGCACCGGCCTTCTAAGCCGATGGCTGTGGGTTCGAGTCCCACCGGGGGTGCCTGGGATGAACATGCATCAACAAGGTGCAGGGGATGCCGGGGAGAGCGGCGAGACCGCCCTGCCCCTCGCGTCGTCTCCTGCTCCCTTTCTCCGCCTTGGCCTGTCCACCGCCGCGATCTACCTGTCCTTTGTTCTCTGCTACCCCTTGCTGCGCCACGGCCGTGCCGACCGCCCGTTCGACCTGGAGCAGCTCTCCCGCGGGCGTCCCTGGGCGGCGATCCTCTATGTCGTTGGGCTGCTGGCCCTATTCGCCCTCTTCTGGGCGGCGCTGCGCTGGGTGCGACGGGCGCCCGTCTCCCCCTGGTCGATCGTGGCCTTCGGTGCGCTCTTCGGGATCATCCTGGTGCAACTGTATCCGGTTACCGCGACCGATGTATTCCAGTATGTGCTGCGTGCCCGCGTCCGCGTTGTCCATGGGGCAAACCCGCTGACGGTGCCGGCGAGCCAGTTCCCCGACGATCCGCTGTTGCCGTTCGCCGGCGAGTGGGCGGGCATCCTTTCTCCCTACGGGCCGGCCTGGGAACTGCTGGCCGAGGGGGTCGCCTGGCTGGGCTTCCGCGATGCCGTCGGTGGCGCGCTGGCCTACAAGTTCGTGGCCCTGCTGGCTTACCTGGCATGCCTGGCCCTGCTGGCCTGGGGGACGGGTGGGGATCGGCAGGCGTTGTTGTTCTTCGCCTGGAACCCGCTGGTGCTGCTGGAGGGGCCGGGGAACGGCCACAACGACGCGCTGATGATGGCCTGGGCGCTGGCCGGGCTGCTGCTGTGGGAGCGTCGGCGGCTGTGGATGCCGGCGGTGGCGGCGATGACGCTGGCCGTGCTGACCAAGGCCTCGGCAGCGCTGCTGGCCCCGCTGCTGATGGTCGCCGTGCTGCGCGGCCAGGCCACTTGGGCGCGGCGGGCGGCGGTGCTGGCCGGCGCCGGACTGCTGGCGCTGGGACTGGTTGCGCTGTTGTACGCCCCCTTCTGGCCGCCGTGGGCCAGCGTGGCCGGCCTGCTGGACGAACTGCGCAACCGCTACACCTACACCATCGCCGCCACGCTGCGGCTGGCCCTGGCGGAGGTCCTCCCGCCGCGACAGGCCTGGTATATCCCACGCGCCGTCGGACAGGCGATCTTCGCGGCGATCTACCTGTGGACGCTGATCCAGCTCTGGCGACAGCGCCTCAACCTGGCCCAGGCGGGCGGGCTGGCTTTCTTTGCGTACTTGCTGACCGGGACCAGTTATCGCATCTGGTACCCCTTCTTTCTGGTGCCGCTGGCCGCGCTGGACCTCACCCCGCGCACGCGCTGGCGCGTCTTTCTGCTGTGTCTGACCTCGGAACTCTCCATTTTGATGTTCTACCTGGTCTGGCGCTGGCTGCTCAACGGCGTTGTGCTGCCGGAGGCGGACTGGCTGGACATGCATCTGTTGACGGTGCCCTGGCAGTTCGGCCTGCCGCTTTTCCTCCCATTGCTGATACGGTATAATGCTGGCCGATGAGCCCACTGCGCATCCTGTTGGTGGACGATCATGTCCTGTTCCGCAAGGGCCTGGCCCGTCTGTTGGACGCTCAGCCCGATTTCGAGGTAGTGGGCGAGGCGGCGGATGGCCTGGAGGCGGTCGAGCAGGCGCGGGTGCTGCGCCCGGACCTGGTGCTGATGGACCTGCGCATGCCCGGCTGCGACGGGCTGGCGGCGACGCGGCGGATCAAGGGCGAACTGCCGGCGGTGCAAGTGGTAATGCTGAGCGTCTCCGAGGATGAGCACGATTTCTTCGAGGCCATCCGCAGCGGCGCCGACGGTTACCTGGTCAAGGACATGCGCCCGGAACTGCTGTTTCAGGAACTGCGCGGGCTTGCCGATGGCCAGGTGCCGCTCTCGCGGGCGATGACCGGCAAGCTGTTCCGCCAACTGGCCCGACCGGAGCGGGTTGGCGCGCCGCTGGCGGCGATGGAGGTGCTGTCGCTGCGCGAACGGGATGTGCTGGCTCTGCTGGCGGAAGGCTGCTCGAACGCCGAGATCGCTGCCGAACTCGGCGTGGCGCTCAATACCGTGCGCAATCACGTGCGCAGCATTCTGGAGAAACTGGGCCTGCAGAACCGCGTCCAAGCCGCGGTCTATGCCGTCCGCGCTGGACTGGCACCGTCGTCCAGGGAGAAGCGCTGACCTTGCCCAAATGGTCCTTTGGGACTACTAACGACACCGAAATAGTCCTCTGGCGCTATAGACAAAATGCGCCCTTGGGGTATAATGAACGCCGGTCGCTAACTGACCGGAAGTCAGTATGTCGAACTGTCGCGTCTTCATCCTCACGAGCCATCCGCTCTTCGCCGAGAGCGTCGAGACGCTGTTGCGCGAACAGCCGGGCCTGGAGATCGTCGGGGTGGGGGGCCTATCCCCTGATGTCTTTATCCGTCTCCGTGACATTGCCCCCGACGTGGTCGTCATCGGCGCTTCGGGCGAGGATCAGGAGGGGCTGGTGGGTCGGCTCTTCCAGGAGCTGCCCGGGGTCAAGGCCGTGGGGTTGAACCTGGACGACAACCGCATCCACATCTACTATCGGCAGATCAAGGTGGGGCGGCAGGTGGAGGACCTGGTGGCGGCGATCCGCCAGCCGCTCGACTGGGGCGGGCCGCGCCCGGCGACGATGCGCATCTTCGCCGTGATCCAGGGCCAGTACGGCCAGCGCATCGTCGAGAACATCCGCTCCCGCGGGCCGGCCGGCTGGACGGTGGAGTCCTGGCGCGCAGCGAACCTGCCGGCCGTCGTGGACGATCCCGACCGGTACCTGCCGCTGCATGTCCCGCCCGCCGATCTGGTCCTGGCGCTCGGCGAGAGCTCTGCGGCGGCCCAATTGATCCCCGAGATCGCTCACCGCGCCGGCGCCCAGGCCGTCATCGCGCCCGTTGACCACACGGCCTGGTTGCCGGAGGGATTGGTCCGGCAGTTGCAGGAACAGTTAGCCCGTGTTGGGGTCGCGGCGGTCTTCCCGCGACCCTTTTGTTCGCTTACCGAGGATGGCTACAATTTGCGCCACCAACGGGTGGCCTATGCCAACCCCTGGATCGCGGAATTCGCCCGCCACTTCGGCCAGCCAGTCTTCCGCATCCACTGCGAGTCCGGGCTGGTCAGGGAGGTCGAGGTCGAACGCGACACCGCCTGTGGCTGCGGGCGCTCCGTGGCCGAACGCTTGCTCGGTGTGCCAGTCCATGACGCAGTGCTCCAGGCCGGCATCCTTCACCATCACTATCCCTGCCTGGCGGGAATGGTGGTGGAGCGTGGATTGGGGGATACCCTCTTGCACCTGTCCGGTCAATTGATGCGCCAGGCGGT
>DAOTYW010000179.1:0-5707 GCA_034434755.1 Anaerolineae bacterium
GTGTAGGGGCGAACGGCTGTTCGCCCCGAATTTGTGTGGGGGCGAACGGCCGTGCGCCCCGAATTTGTGTAGGGGCGAACGGCCGTGCGCCCCGAATTTGTGTGGGGGCGGACGGCCGTGCGCCCCGAATTTGTGTAGGGGCGAACGGCTGTTCGCCCCGAATTTGTGTGGGGGCGAACGGCCGTGCGCCCCGAATTTGTGTGGGGGCGAACGGCTGTTCGCCCCGCATTTGTGTGGGGGCGAACGGCCGTGCGCCCCGAATTTGTGTAGGGGCGAACGGCCGTTCGCCCCTACTCTCGCGGCAGGACCTCGATCTCGTCGGCGGGGACCTCGACGCGGCGATCCTCGAGCTGGACGACGACGGCGCCCTTGAGCGGCAGCAGGCCGACTACCTTGCCGACGCCGTGCGGGGTGCGCACCTGAGCTTTGCGCCTGGGCAGGTTCCGCGCTGCCTCCTGGTACATCTCGTGCTCGTAGGCCATGCAGCAGCGCAGCCGGTTACACATGCCGGTGATCTCCGAGGGGGTGAGGGAGATCTCCTGCGCCTTGCCCATGCGGATGGACACGGGGGCGAAGTCGGAGAGGAAGCGGGAGCAGCAGCGCGGTTCGCCGCAGGCCCCGTACCCGCCCAACATCTTGGCGCGGTCCCGCGGGCCGATCTGACGCAGTTCGACGCGCACCCGCAATGCGCGTCCCAGGGCCTGCTGCAGCTCCGGCAGTTCCTCCTGGCCCTCCGACTCATAGAGGATGGTCAGCCGCCTGCCGTCTAGGGTGTACTCGGCGGTGGCGAACTTGACGGAAAGTCCCCGTTGCGCGGCCAGCTCGCGGGCCTGTTCCAGCGCCTGGCGGGCCTTCTCCTCCAGGAGCTGCCGCTGGGCCAGGTCGGCGCCGCTGGCGCGGCTGAGGATCGTCTTCAGGTCGGCGCGCCGCTTCTCCGCCGGCACGCGCCGCAGGTAGACGACCTGGCCGATCTGGCGGCCCCAGGCGGTGTTAACGACCACGAAGTCGCCGGTGACCAGATCGTGACAGTCACCTGGGCTGAAGGTATAGACCTTGCCCCCGCTCTGGAACCGCACACCGACGATCTGGGTGCCCTCGGAATCTGCCATAAGGGGTGAGGTTACTCTTTCGCCTCTTTCGCGCTCTTCTTCGCCTGCTCCTCGGCGTAGGCTGTCGGGTGGATCTGCGCGTGGTAGGCGACGGGACGGGTCAGCTTCTCGCGGTCCCACAGGAAACTCGCGCCGCCGCTGAAGCTGGCGATCTCGATCTCGTGGCCCATTTTGATCGCGTCGAAGGGACACATTTCCGCGCAGAAGCCGCACTGCATGCAGATGCCCAGGTCAATGTGGAACTCGCTGGGCCGCCGCGCCGGCTTGCCGGTATCTGGGTCGGTGGCGCGGACGATCCAGATGCACTGCGGCGGACAGACGCGGGCGCAGGTGCCGCAGGCGACACAGCGGTTCTCCACCAGGAAGGGGAAGCCGCGGAACCGTTCGGGCAGGGGCAGGCGCTCCGCCGGGTACTGGACCGTGAAGATGCCCCGTCCGTGGACGCCCTGGCGGATCGGCAACGCTTCGGGGGTGTAGCGCCCGCCGAAACCCTTCTTGAAGAACCATTTCAGGTCGTCCAGATAGCTCTCGACGAAGCGGCGGATGGTCACGCCGAATGCTTTGAGAACGTGCAGACTGGCGGTCATCAGCGGTCTACCTCCCCCAGGGTAATGTCAATGCTGGCCAGGATCATCACCACGTCGGCGATCAGGTGGCCGCGGCACATCGTGTCCATCACGGCCAGGTTGACGAAGGATGGCGAGCGGACGTGGTAGCGGTACGGGTTGGTCCCGCCGTCGGAGACCAGGTAGAAGCCCAGCTCACCCTTGGGGCACTCGATGCGCCCGTAGGACTCGCCGGCTGGCGCCTTGAGGGTCGCCTTCGGCTTGCTGGAGATGACCGGTCCGCCAGGCAGCCGGTCGAGCGCCTGTTGGAGGATGCGTAGGCTCTGGCGCATCTCGCCGATGCGCACCAGGTAGCGGTCGTAGACGTCGCCGTTCTCCCCGGTGACCACGTCAAAATCGAACTGGTCGTAGATGGAGTACGGTTCGGCGCGGCGGATGTCGTAGGGGACGCCGGAGGCGCGCAGCAGCGGGCCGGTGCAGCCGTAGGCCACGGCCACGTCCGCCGGCAGCACGCCCACGCCGACGGTGCGGGCGCGGAAGATTTCGTTGTCGGTCAGGAAATCGTCCAGCTTGTCCACGAAGCGCGGCAGCCGCTCGAAGGCCAGTTGGCGGGCCAGGGTGAGCGCCTGGTCAGTCATGTCGTGGGCCACGCCGCCGAAGCGCATGTAATTGCACATCATCCGCGAACCGGAGACCATCTCGAACAGATCGAGGATCCGTTCGCGTTCCTCTAGCGCGTAGAGCATGGCCGTGAAGTAGATGCCCACATCGTTGCCGGTGAAGCCGATGGAGACGGTGTGGTTCATGAAGCGGGTGAACTCAGACATGATGACGCGGATGTACTCGGCCCGCTCCGGCACTTCGACGCTGAGCAACTTCTCCATCGCCACGGCGTAGGCCAGGTTGTTGGTCATCGAGCAGACATAGTCCAGCCGGTCGGTGTAGGGCATATTGGCCAGCCAGGTATTGCGCTCGCCGATCTTGTCATGACAGCGGTGCAGGAAGCCCATGACCGGTTCGATCTTCTGGATCGTTTCCCCTTCTACCGTGACCAGCAGGCGCAGGACGCCGTGAGTGCTGGGGTGGTGGGGGCCCATGTTCAGCACCAACCGGTCGGCCGGATGGGTGGGGCTTTTCTGCTGGGCGACCTCGTCGTGGGGGGCATAGCCCCAGACATCGGCCACGGGGCGCCACTCGCGCGGCGACCAGCCGGGTGGGTAGCGCAGGTTGTTGCCCAGCGGGACGCGCTCCTCGGCGCGCACGGGGTGCCCGTCCGGGAAGCGGCTCTCGAAGGGCTTCTTGTCCTCCTCGTAGTACGCCTCGTGGTAGTCCTTGCGCAGCGGGTGACCGTCGAAGCCCTCCCAGAGCAAGATGCGCCGCAGGTCGGGGTGGCCGTCGAAGCGGATGCCCATCAGGTCCCACGCCTCGCGTTCCTGGAACCCCGCCGAGGGGAAGACCGGGGTCAGGGAAGGGATCGTCGGATCGGCGCGGTCGGCGTGGACATGGAGGACGAGCGGGCCGCCGGTGGGCCGGTAGAAGTGGTAGACCGCCTCGAAGCGGGGCGGCAGGCCGTCGGTCGCCGCCGGATAGTCTACGCCGGTGACGGAGGAGAGGTAGCGGTAGCCCAGCGCATCGCGCAGGTGGATAGCGACCTCGACCAGGCGGTCGCGGGTGACGATCAGCCCCTGCCAGGGAGCGGGGGCGGGCTGGACGGCGCCGGGGAAGCGCGCCAGCAGGTCGGTGGTCAGTTCGTCAACGGGCTGGGGGGTGATTTCGTCTGCCATTGTGCGCCTCACTCGGTAGCGGTCGGTTGCGGCTGCAGGGCTTCGATCTTCTCGATCAATCGCCAGTCCACCAGGTCCGGCCCCAGTTCCGGCACGGGCACGCCCTCGTCCGCCTCGCCCTTACGGTACCAGCGCATGGTGCGCAGGGACTCGTGTTCCATGCGCGCGTGGATGGTCAGGATGCCGTGGAGCAGCGCTTCGGGGCGGGGCGGGCAGCCGGGGATGTAGACGTCCACCGGGATGAGCTTATCCACCCCGGAGACGACGTTGTACCCCTCTTTGAAAGGCCCGCCGGAGATGGCGCAGGCACCCATCGCCAGCACGTACTTGGGCTGGGGCATCTGGTTGTAGATGCGGACGACCTGAGGGGCCATTTTCTTGGTCACCGTGCCGGTGATCATCATCAGGTCGGCCTGGCGGGGGCTGGCGCGCATGATCTCCATGCCGAAGCGGGAGAGGTCGAAGCGGGCGGCGGCGGTGGCGACCATCTCGATGGCGCAGCAGGCCAGGCCGAAGAAGATGGGCCAGAGGGAGCGCTTGCGCGCCCAGTTGTAGATCTGGTCAATGGGGGTCACATGGACGGTGCCGACCAGGTCGGGCGGAATCTCCGGCAGTTGTCTTTTTCGAGGCATGACGGGCTTCCTCCGCATTTCGGGTCTGGATTTGCGAGACGGGATTGTACAACGGAGTGCGAGAAAGCGCAACTGGAGGCGCGGTGCCTGTGCCTTGACGAAAGGGACGCCACGCGGTATAATGGCCGCACTGGCCCGCTAGCTCAATTGGGCAGAGCAGGGGACTCTTAATCCCTTGGTTGCAGGTTCGAGTCCTGCGCGGGTCATTGGAGGTTAGAGGTTGGAGTGGGGCGGATAGGCCCCAGTAACCTGCGGGTGGAAAAGCTCCACGAAGAGGTGGGGCTTTTTTGTTGGGAAGTAACTGCCTACCCTCCCGCAGGTTTGGGCGCAAGTGACCGGGCAGCGAATCGGAGTGGCCATTGACGTGCGATTCGGGCTGCCAATTGCGCCCGAACCTGCGGGAGGGTGAGCTGATCAGTTGCACGGCGCGATCACTTCCCTTTCTGCCCGTTCCGCACCCTGCGCCCCCGCCGGGTCGCTGACCTGGTGGGAGCGCAGCGCGAACCGCACGGCAGGACCCCCTGAGGCCAGAAACGAACGGAAACGAACGATAATCGAATGGAAATCGTTGACAGGAGCGCGCGGTTGTGATACAATCGCGGTGTGGACAGCGCAAGAGCGACCGCACAACGGCGGGCGGAGATCGCCCGCCTGATCCGTGACCAGGCAGCGGTGGATGTCAACGGGCTGGTCGCCCGCTTCGGCGTGGCCGCGCCGACGATCCGGCGCGACCTGGGCTGGCTGGCCGCGCAGGGGCTGGCCCGCCGGGTGCGCGGCGGCGCGATCGCGGCAGGCGACCTCCCTCCCACCCTCCCGCTCGACATCCCGGCGCGTATCGGCCTCGCCGCCGCCCACCTGGTCCAGGACGGAGAGACGATCTTCCTCGGGCCCGGCCCGCTGACGACGCTGGCGACGCGTGCCCTGGCCGACCGGCAGCGGCTGACCGTGGTCACCAATAGCCTGGAGGTGGCCGGCGAGATCGTCGTCCAGCCCACCCATACCCTCATCCTCACCGGCGGACAACTGGAGCGCAGTCGCGGCGGCCTGGTGGGTCGCCTGGCCCACGCTGCCCTGGAAGGGCTGCGCGCCGACCGGGTGCTGCTCGAGTTCGGCGGGGTCTGCGCCGTCGAAGGCCTCACCGACGACGACCTCTCCCAGGCTGAGCTGGCCCGCGCCCTGCTGGCGCTCGGCGCCCAGGTCGTGGCGCTGGTCGCCCCGCAGCGCGTCGGGCGGGCGGCGGCAGCCTACATCGCCCCCGCTGCCGACGCCGATGTGGTCGTTACCGCCCGCGAGGCTGACTCGGCGTCGCTGTGGGACCTGGCCGAGGTGGGGGTGAGGATTGTGTTGGCATGAGCATCGCGAATCGCCAATCGCTACTCGTTGATCGCTAGTAATTGTCGCCTCACCCTCCCGCAGGTTCGGAAGTGACCGAGCAACGAATCGGAGTGGCCAGTGAAGTGTGATTCGGGCTGCGAATTGCGCCAAAACCTGCGGGAGGGTGAGCAGTTACGATCGCTAATCGTAACTGCCTACCGTCCGCGGCGCTGAGCCCTCACCCCACCCCCTACCCCCGCCCCTCTCCCGCCGGAGGGTGCTTAAAAAAGCCAGTGAAACAG
>DAOTYW010000180.1:0-16111 GCA_034434755.1 Anaerolineae bacterium
GCCATGCTCACCCTGGTCGCCTTCCTCACCGTCGCCGTCACCATCGGCTGGAGCTGGAGCCGCGCCGCGCTCAAAGGGGTACGCTACCGCCGCACTTTCAGCCAGCAGCGTGTCTTCCCCGGCGAGCGGGTCGAGGTGGCCGTCCACGTCAGCAATGCCAAGCTGCTGCCGCTCACCTGGCTGATCGCCCACGACCTCTGGCCAGAGGAGGCTGTCCTGGAGCAGGGCGGCGAGTTCCTCCCCTACGTCTTCGGCCAGGGCGGGCGGGGGCTGCTGAACACCTACTCGCTGAAGTGGCGCGAGCGGGTTACCCGCCGCTACACGCTCCGCTGCGTCCGACGCGGCATCTACCCCTTCGGGCCGGTCAGCCTGCGCTCTGGCGACCCGTTCGGCCTGTTCCGCGAGGAGCGCATGGACGAGCGGAAGGACCGCCTGATCGTCTACCCGTTGATCTTCTCGCTCGACGAACTGGGCCTGCCGCCGAAAGGGCCGCTGGGCGATGTCCACACGCGCGAGACGCTGTTCGCGGACCCGGCGCGGACGGTCGGCGTGCGGGACTACCGGCCCGGCGACAGCCCGCGCCACGTCCACTGGAAGGCCACCGCCCGCCGTCAGGCGCTGCAGACCCGCGTCTACGAACCGACCACCACGCTGACGACGGTGTTCTTCCTGGACGTTGCCACGCGGCCGGAGTACTGGCTGGGCGCCGACCCGGCGCGGCTGGAGTGGGCGGTCAGCGTGACTGCCTCGCTGGCGAACGAGGGCTTCACCCGACGCCAGGCGGTCGGGCTGGTCAGCAACGGGGTGATCTTCCAGAGCGACCAGCCGCTGCGCGTCCCGCCAGGCCGTTCGACCGACCGGCTGGTGCTGATCCTGGAGAGCCTGGCCGCCGTGACCGGCAATGCGCTCCACCCCATCGAGGCCATGTTGCTGACAGAGAGCGCCCGCCTGCGCTGGGGCGCAACGCTGGTCGTGGTCACCACACTGGTCAGTGAACCGCTGCTGGTGACGATGGGTCAGCTCAAGGAGGCCGGACGCCGCGTGGCCCTGGTCGCCCTGGGCGAGCAGCCGTTCGCCGCGCCCGACGGGGTGCCGGCCATCTGCCTGCCGACCCCGCCGCCGGGCCTGCTGCCGTTGCCGAAACGGGTGGTGATGCGATGGGACGATTGAGGCTGCGCCCGCTGCTGGTCTACCTGGGGCTGACCTGGATGGAGGCCTGTTGGGTGACGGGACTGTTCGTCATCGTTGCCCAACTCATCATCCCCCACCCCCCGCTGCCGACGGCGGCGCTGATCGCCGGGCTACTGCTCGCGCCGCTGGTCACCAGCGGGGCGCTGGAGTGGCGCGAGGCTCCGCCGCTGCTGCGCCTGGTCGTGATCGGCGGCGAAGCGGCCATCCTCTACGGGCTGATGCTGCGCCTCCACGTCTACCGGCTCACGGCGGACGATCCGTGGTTCGGGCGCGGGTTGCTGGCGCTGGGCGGCTGCGCGCTGGCCTGGTGGCGCGGGGTGAACCTCAGCCAGGTGGATCTGGCCGCGCCCAATGCCGTCCTCGCCCGCTTCTGGAACGACCTGAAGCTGCTGCTCATTCCCCTGATGGTCGGCCCGCTGATGCACCTGATCGGCATGACTCCCACGTCGGGGTTGGGCGGGATGGACCAGCTGCTGACGACCTTCTTTCCGGTCAGCCTGGTGACCATGGGGCTGGCCCGCCTGGAGGAGCTGCGCACGATCCGCCAAAGCACCCCCGTGGCAACGCACAGCGCGCTGTGGAGCGGGCTGACGGTGGGGGTCGCGCTCCTGGCCACGGCGGCGGGGCTGTCGTTGGTGCCCTTCTTCGCCGGCGGCGGGCTGGTCGAACTGCTTGGCTGGGTGCAGATGGTGCTGGGGGCGCTGGTCGTCCTGGTGATGACGGCACTGCTGGTGCTGTTGGTGCTCCTGACGATCCTCATGCTGCCCCTGCTGATGCTGTTCTTCGGGATGGACTGGGCCTGGCTGACGGAGGGGCTGGCGGCCGGGCTGGAAGTCCTGCGCAACATGGACAACATCCTGCTCAACCCGGACAACCCTGGCTTCGCGCCCACGCCGGAGATGGCGCGCTCGATCTGGCTGGGGTTGCTGATCTTCGTCGCGGCGCTGGTCGTCGCCGTGGTCACCTGGACGAGCCTCCAGCAACGACGGCGGCGGCAGCGTGTGGGATTGGGGATGGAAGAGCGCGGGGCGGCGGAAGCGGCAGAGGAAGAGCCATCGCTGCTGGAGCGGCTGCGCCAGCGCGTCAGCGGGGCGCGTCCGCTGTCGCTGCGGACAGCGCTGACCATCCGCGCCATCTATGCGCGCATGGCCCGCCTGGCAGCCCGGCGCGGCTACCCGCGCTGGCCGGCCCAGACCCCCTACGAGTACCTGCAGCAGCTCGACCACGCGCTGCCGGGCTGCGCGGAAGAGGTGCGCGTGATCACCCAGGCGTACGTGCTGGCTCACTACGGCCAGGTGCCTGACCGACCGGAGGAGCTGGAGCGCGTGCGGCAGGCCTGGCGCCGCGTGCGGGAGCTGGCAGGGTGACGGGGTGACGCGGTGACGGGGTGACGCGGTGACGGGGTGACGCGGTGATGATTCTCTCCGTATCTCCG
The DNA here is from genome assembly GCA_034434755.1 of Anaerolineae bacterium. Classification (GTDB taxonomy): domain Bacteria; phylum Chloroflexota; class Anaerolineae; order B4-G1; family DUEL01; genus DAOTYW01. Next base: position 2,627 of record DAOTYW010000180.1, read on the forward strand.
TATCTCCGTGTCACCGTATCTCCGTGTCTCCGTATCTCCGTGTCACCGTGTCACCGTATCTCCGCGTCTCCCCGTCTCGCGGCTGAGCAGCCATGCACCGGCGATGAGTCCAGCGGTGAGCAGGGCCAGCCCGCCGGCGGCGACCATCACCGTCCGCGGCTCCATCCCCGGCATCACCACGCCCTCCAGCCCCGCCTCCTGGCCGTACCCGCTGAACAGTCGGCCCCACTTGGTGTGCAGCGCGGCCTCCACTCGCTTGCGCCCGACGAAGGGATACCAATAGACGTTGTGGTAGAAATTGGACGCGAAGTACGACCACGGCACCAGTGGCGTGCGCAGCAGCAGCGCCTCGAAGGGCTTCAGCGGGCCGTGGTAGATCATCTTCTGCCCGCGACTGGCGAAGGTGTCCTCCTGGACAAAGCCCCAGTCCTGCCCCATCACCCAATCGGGATCCTCGCCGACGATCTCGATCTGCGTCGGATCGCCCACGCCCAGTCCCATCTCGTGAGCGAGGCGGATGAAGGGGATCGAGAGCGGGTCGAAGCCCTGCAGGTGCGCCGACACGGCGTCGATCGCCACCTGATCGGCGGAAGCCAGAATAAGGTCTTTCTCGTGCCAGCGCATCGCCCGTGGGCCGGGCCCGTCGCCGGCGAAGGTGCCGTCCATCACCGCGAAGAGGCCGGGGTGAATATCCTGCTGGATCATCAGCAGGTCCACCAGCGTCTCGTGGATCACCCCGTGCGTCCAGTGTCGCCGGCTGCCCAGCAGCCCGCCGAAAGCGTTCTTCATCGCGCCAGTGATCGTGGTAAAGACGTGCGTCTTCACCGTCGGCAACTGGATGATATTCCGCCCGATCAAGATCTCGGGGATGTACACTCCCTCCGGGTAGATGCGGTCGAGCACCAGGAAGGGTTGCGGCGGTTCGTAGCGCACCCAGCGGTAGCGGGGTTCGTAGAGGTGGACGTTGCGGACGCCGTACTTATCCACCACGTACTTGTGCTTGTTGTTCCGCTCGCCGACGTAGGCATTCACCACCACCGTGTTGTTGTGCGCGCCGATCAGGTCGCGGTAGCCGGCGGCCAGCAGGGCACGGACGACTCCCTCCAGTTGCCAGGGCGCCGTCGAACAGGCAGGGTACCAGGTCTGCCAGGAGATGTTGATCTTCAGGATCGTCTCGCGGTCCATGGGCAGGGCCTGGCGAAAGCCGGCCAGTTCCATGAGGCGAGCGTAGTCCTCCAGAACCGTCTCCGGTTGCGTGCGCAGCACCGCCACGTGTCCCCGTCCAGGGAATTGTCTATCCATCACCCACCTCCGATCGGAATGCGCATCAGCCGCCCGCGAAGGAGCGGGTCGGCCGGAGCGCGGCGTTGGGCAGCGGCTTTTACACAGGCAGTAATTGGTCAAGCGTTACCACGTCAGTACACCAGCCTAACCAAGCCCCGACCTCTTGGCTTGATACACAGAATACTCAAGGGAATCACATATCTCACCCAATTCTGCTTGCTGTTTGCGAGTTTTTGCATGATTCGATTCCGCAGCGACACATCCTGTCAAATCTTCCAGTTGAGCAAGCGTCATCGAAAGCTCTACTCCCTCCAAGTTTGCTACCGCTGACTGCAACTGCTTGCTACACAGGGCCGAAATCAGATGATTTCTTCGCAACAGGTCATATTCATGCCACGTCAATGAAACAGTTATCTTGGTCACACGCTCCTCGCCTGCGACATATTTCGTAGCCCGGGCAGTTCGGATACGGCTCGTCGGCGGACGTCCTCGTGCGCCTGCAGTATACATCAAGGCCGTTTTGTGGGCAAACCGGCATTGTGCTATAATCCAATGTGAGACAGAAACCAGGCCAGGATGCGCACAGGCAGGCCGTGTGCATCAGCAGTGTGTTTCGAGCAGGAGGGGACAGATGGTGGACCCGGAGACATTGGCCCTGCGCAATCGGATCATCGGCATTCTGCTACAAGATGCGCGGATGCGCGCCGACAAGAGCCGGCGCGAGTGCGCGGCGGTGCTGGAGGTGCCGGTCAGCACGATCACTGCCTTCGAAGAGGGCCGCCGGCCGATCTCCCTGCCGGAACTGGAAGCGCTGGCTTCCTTCCTGGGGGTCGCGGTGACGCACTTTTGGGACGAAGAGGCTCGTCTGTTGAGCGAGGAGCAGCCGGAACCGAAGGGGGAAGCCATCCAGGTGCGTCAGCGCATCGTCGGCGCGCTGCTGCGCCAGGCGCGCACAGAGGAGGGCCGGACAAAGAAGGAGCTGGCCGACGTGCTGGGCTGTTCCACCCGCCGCATCTCCACCTACGAGTACGGCGAACGGCCAATTCCTCTGGCCGAACTGGAACTGTTGGCCCGCGCCGTCGAACGCCCGCTGGAATACTTCCTGGACGAATCGTCCAGCACCGCCTCCCGCCGCGGCGATATGGTCCGCGCGTTCCTCGACCTGCCGGAGGAGATCCGCGACTTCGTCACCCGACCGATCAATCGCAGTTACCTGGAAGTGGCTATGAAACTGGCCGACATGCCCGCCGGTACCCTGCGGGGCATCGCGGAAGGGCTGCTCGAAATCACCTATTAGGACGTCCGAGGTCCGACGGCGGACAGCGCACAGCAGACTTTGCACACGAAGGGGGATACGTGGGCGAGAAGACGCAAGCAACGATGCTAAAGGAAGAAGGACTGCGCCTCTTCGAGGAGGGGTTGTACGACGAGGCGGCGGAACGGTTCGGGCAGGCTCAGGAACTGTTCTCCGCCGAGGGCAGGGACGTCGAGGCGGCGGAGATGTTGAACAACCTCGGCGTGGTCTATCGCCTGGCCCAGAAGTGGGAGCAGGCGCGGACGGCGCTGGAGGAAGCGCGGGTGGCCTTCGAGCGCCTGGGCGACCGCGACCGCGAGGCACAGGCGCTGGGTAACCTGGGCGGGCTGCTGGCCAGCCAGGGGGAACGGCTGCGCGCCCAGGAGTATCTCAAGCGGGCAGCGGAGATCTTCGCCGAGCTGGGCGATACCCAGCGACACGGCGAGACCCTCCTGGCGCTGGGCGCGCAGATGTGGAAGGCCGGCGACCGCCGCGGCGGCATGGCGGCCTACGAGGCCGGACTGATGCTGTTGGAGAGGCCCACCGCTCAACAGAAGGCCCTGCGCGGCCTGCTGCGCCTGCGCACCCGCCTGCTCGGCGGCGGCTCCAGCTAGCCGATCTGTCCGCCCTCCCAACCCAAACGTCAAATCCAGGAGGTCTCTATGCCACCCGCCGCTGACTGGAGCGTCATCATCGTCAGCATCCTGTACCTGGCCGGGGCCTGGACGGTGACGGCGTTGATGGCCCGCGCCCTGTCCCATCGCGCCCCCGCCGACCGCCGGCCGCTGCGATGGCCCTTCTGGGCTGTCCTGACCCTCGCCCTGGGCGACTCTGTCCATACCATCCCACGCATCTACCGGACGTTCACGGGCTCTTTGCTTCCCGGAGGGCTGAACTGGTTCGGCCGAACGTGGGACTGGATGGCCATCGGTCTCCTCATCAGCTCGGCCACCATGAGCGTCTTCTACCTGATCCTGTTCCAATACCTGCAAGAACGGCGGGGCATTCGCTGGGACCGCTGGTCTTGGGCCATGCTGGGCCTGCTGGTCATCCGGCTGGCGCTCCTGCCATGCCCGCTGAACGGGTGGGAGGGGTCGGCGGCGCCGGGCTGGCGCATCTATCGGAACATCCCCTTCACGGCGATGGGGTTGATGGCCATCGTGGCGCTCTTCCTGGAAGGGCGAGGAGGCCAGACGCGAGAACACCGTTTGCTGCGGGCGATCGCCTGGTGCCTGATCGTCTCCTTTTCCGCCTTCTGGGTGACCGTTCTCGGGGCGGAACAGTACCCCATCCTGGGGGCGATGATGCTGCCCAAGACGATCGCCTACCTGGTCACGGTCGTCCTGTTATACCGGCTGGCCTTTCGGCCAGGCGGAACAGGATGAGCCCATCCCCCAAAAACACCACCGACCACCGCGAGCGGTGGTCGGTAGCGCATGGGCCGCTGGTGCAGCAACAGCAGCCCGCTACTTCTCCTGCTCCCGCTCCTGCTTCGCCGCCTCGATCACCTGTTGCACCAGGTAGGCAGGCACCTCCTCGTAGTGATCGAACTCCATGCTGAAGTACCCGCGCCCCTGGGTCAGGCTGCGCAGGTCGTTGGCGTAGCGCTGCATCTCCGCCAGCGGGGCCAGGGCGGTGATGATGCTCTTGCCGCCCTGTTGATCCATGCCCTGGACGCGCGCCCGCTTGGTGTTCAGGCTGCTCATCACATCGCCGGTGTACTCCTCCGGTACCGTGATCACCACCTTGTTGATCGGTTCCAGGAGCACCGGCCCCGCTCCCAACATCACCTTCTTGAACGCCTCCCGGCCGGCGATCTGGAAGGCGATGTCCTTGGAGTCCACCGGGTGTTCCTTCCCGTCGGTGATCACCGCCTTCACGTCCACCACCGGGTAACCAGCAAGCACGCCTTGCTCCAACACCTGGCGGATGCCTTTCTCGATGGAGGGCTGGAAGGAAGAGGAGATCGCGCCGCCGAAGACCTCCCACTCGTACTCGAAGCCCGACCCGCGCGGCAGCGGTTCCAGGCGCATGTGCACCTCGGCGAACTGCCCGGCCCCGCCGGTCTGCTTCTTGTGCCGGTACTGGTCAGTGTTGACCCTGGTGATCGTCTCCTGATAAGGCACCTTGGGCGTGGACGTGGTCACCCCCACGCCAAAGCGGTTCTCCATCCGTCGCACGGCGATCTCCACGTGCGCCTCGCCCATGCCGGCCAGGATCGTCTCCTGCGTGCTGGGCTCCTGATGCCAGTGCAGGGTGGGGTCCTCCTCGCAGATGCGGGTCAGCGTCGGGCCCATCTTCGCCTGATCGGACTTGCTCTTGGGCCGCACGGCCACGGCGAAGAGCTGGCCGGGGAAGACGGGAGCGGGGAGGCGCAGCGGATGGCCGCGCTGACACAACGTATCGCCGGTGACAGTCACGCTCATCTTGGCTGCCGCGCCGATGTCGCCGGGGTGCAGGCGCGGGACGGGGATCTGCTCCTTGCCGCGCATGACGTAGACCGTCCCCAGCCGCTCCTCCTGTTCGCGCTGGCTGTTCCAGACGCGCATATCCGACTCCAGCAGCCCGCCGTAGACGCGGAAGTAGGTCAGTTTGCCCACGTACGGATCGGCGGTCGTCTTGAAGACCAGGGCGGCCAGGGGCGCCAGCTCGTCGGGGGTGACGGATTCGCGGCCGGCGGCCCCTTCCGCCTCCACCGGCCCGCGGTCGGCCGGCGAGGGCGCGTAGGCCACCAGCGCGTCCAGCAACGCCCGCGTGCCCAGGTTTTCCGTCGCCGCTGCTGCCAGGACGGGGACGATGGTGCGGTTGAGGATCGCCGCGCGCAGCCCGCGCTGGATCTCCGCCTCGGTCAGTTCCTCGCCCTCCAGGTACTTCATGATCAGCTCATCGTCGCCCTCGGCGGCGGCCTCGACCAGCCGCACCCGCGCCTCCTCAGCCTGGGCGCGCAGGTCGGAGGGAATGTCCATGACCTTCCCCTCGGGCCCCATCCGCGCCTGCATCTTCACCAGGTCCACCACACCGGCAAAGTCCGCATGCGCGCCGATCGGCAACTGCAGGGGCACGAAATGGCCGGGGAAGCTGTCGCCCAGCGCCTGCAGGGTGCGCTCGAAATTGGCGTTCTCGCGGTTCATCTTATTGATGACCACCATCCGCGGCAGGCCTTGCCGATCCGCATACCCCCATACCAGCTCCGTCCCCACTTCCACACCACCGACCGGGTCCACCAACACCAGCGCCAGATCGGCGACACGGATGCCGCTGATCACCTCGCCGATGAAGTCGGTGTAGCCAGGCGTGTCCAGCAGATTCAACTTGCAACCGTCCCACTCCACGGGCACCAGGGCCAGGCTGAGGGAAATGTGGCGACGGATCTCCTCTTCATCGAAGTCGGACACCGTGCTGCCATCCTCCACCCGCCCTATGCGGTTGGTCGCTCCGCTGACGAACAGCATCGCCTCCGTCAGGGAGGTTTTCCCACTGCTCCCATGGCCCAGCAGGACCACGTTGCGCAAACGGTCGGTCGAGTACTCTTTCACAAGAAACCTCCTTCGGCTCTCTGGAAGAAACCCGGCTTCGAGCAGAAACCGGGTTCCTGGAGTGCCCATTCTAAACGAGAATGCCCAAACTGTCAATCAATCGCCCGCTCAGGCCTCCATTGACAGTCCTGCCGTGACGTGGTAGAATGGGGGCGCGGTGGGAAAGCCATCCGCCCGCCTGGAGGGATGGCCGAGTGGACGATGGCGGCAGTCTTGAAAACTGTTGTGGCCGCAAGGTCACCGGGGGTTCGAATCCCTCTCCCTCCGCTGACGATGCTGGCACGGGGAGGTGCCAGAGTGGACGATTGGGGCCGCCTGCTAAGCGGTTGTCGGGGTAAAACTCGACCCAGGGTTCGAATCCCTGCCTCCCCGCCAGGGGCATGCCCCCGTGGCTCAGCTGGATAGAGCGTCTGGTTGCGGACCAGAAGGCCGCAGGTTCAAGTCCTGCCGGGGGTACTCTCAGGGGCGCACCGTGGTGCGCCCCTGTCCGTTCCTACCGACCGGCCAGGAACGCCTCCAGCCGCGCGACCGCTTCCGGCATGTTCCTCCGCCCGAAACCGATGCGGAAATGGTTCTCCCGATCGCCGAAGACCGTGCCAGGCAGCAGGAGCACGCCACTCTCCCGCACCAGGGCCTCACAGAACGGCTCGACCGGTTCGCCGATCAGGCGCGGGAAGCCGATCGGTCCGGCCTGCGGCCGCTGCCAGGCCAGCCGGTCGGCGTGGCGACGGAACAGCTCATCCAGCACGGCCAGGTTGTGCCGCATGATCCCCACGTTGCGCGCCGCCAGCTCCTGCCGGTGACGCAGGGCCAGCTCGGCCAGGAACTCGCTCGGCGCGCTGTTGCAGATGGTCGTGTAGTCCTTCAGCGCGGCCATCCGCTCGATGGCCACCGCGTTGCGGGTAGCGACCCAGCCGATGCGCAGGCCGGCCAGCCCGTAGGTCTTCGACATGACACCCAATGAGACGGCATGCCCCCCCAGGTCGCAGGCGGCGGGCAGGCGGTCGGCGGAGCGGTACTCTGAACCGCGATAGACCTCGTCGGAGAACAGCAGGATGCCGCGCTCCTCCGCCAGGCAACTGACCTCCCGCAGCGTCGCTGCGGGCATGAGGTAACCGGTCGGGTTGTGTGGCGTGTTGATGACGATCGCCTTCGTCCGCCGGCGCACGAGTCGCCGCAGCTCGTCGGGGTCGAGCGCCCAGCCATCCTCCTCGCGGGCCGGCCACAGCGACACGTCACAGCCGATGCTTCGCGCCACCTCGGCCAGCGACTGATAGCCCGGCCAGTGGACGATCACGTGATCGCCGGCGTCGAGGACGGCGTGCATGAACAGGAAGATCGCCTCTTCCGCCCCCGTGTGTACCAGCACCTGATCAGGCACGACCGTATCGTACAGTCCGCAGATCTCGCGCCGCAGCGACGGACTACCCGGCGACTCGGTGTAGCCCAGCCAGAGGCCACGCAACCGCTCATCGGCGTCCGCTTCCAGCGCCAGCAGGTCCTGGACCGTCACCGACTCGCAGTCGGAGCTGCACAGCAGGTACTGCACGCTGAACTCGTAGCGGGCGAAGTAGCGTTCGAGTTGAAAAGGGGCAATCTTCATTCGCCAAACCGCACGTGATTGAACGCCCACAGCACGACGAAGCCGAACGCCCCCACCAGGTGCCAGGCGGCGTGAAAGGCCAGCACCCGCAAACCGACCTCCTGATTTCCGGCAGTCGCCAGGAGCATGCCCACGACGAAGATCGCCGTCACCGCATACCACAGCGGGCGCGCCCGGATGGGAATGCGCCCGTGCCGTCCGTACATCAGCCCCACCGCCAGCAGGCAGTCGAGAATCAGCAGCACCTCGCCGACGTGGAATCCGCCGCAGTCACCGAAGGAGACGACGAAGAGGCGGGAACGGGCCGCCCCGACCAGGATCTTCCAGACGACGAAGGCCAGGTTCACCAGTCCCGACGCGCCGCCGATCCAGCGGCGGGTGGTGGGGGCGTAGTAGTCGCCCAGGACCGCCATCTGCAGCAGCCAGGCCAGCAGCAGGTTGGTGCCGATGTCCGCCACGCTGGCAGCGGCCCCTTCGCCGAAGCCGTGGTACCACACGGTGGCGACTCCTGTCACCACGATGCCGACGTAGACCGCCATCCAGCGCGCCGGTTGGCGATGCATCAGCGCCGTCAGCAGCAAGGCGACCAGGCCGGAGAGGACGGTGGCGTAAGCTGTCACCGTGTTCGCCAGATCGGGAGCGGAAATGGTGTCCATTGCCCACCGACAGGAGCTCAGGTCAGAATCCCCGCCGCCTGCAGCGCCTGGCGGGTGGAGTCGAACGCCAGCGGGGGGAGGGCGTCGGCGGCGAAGAAACCCGCCTGGGCGGCGTCGTCGCCGGCGCGCAGTTCCCCGCCCGCCGCCCGCCCGCCGTAGACGATCAAGAACGACGCTTCGCCGGGCGATCTGCCGCCGGCGATGACGTCCAGCAGGCCGGTCAACTCGACCTCCAGGCCGGTCTCCTCGCGGCACTCGCGCACGGCGGTCACTGCCGGGTCCTCGTCGAACTCGACGAAGCCGGCCGGGATGCTCCACTTCCCCTGCCCCGGCCGCGCGGTCCGCCGCACCAGCAACACCCGCCCATCCCATTCCACCACAACCCCGGCAGCGACCTTCGGATCGCGGAAGATGACGCGGTCGCATGCCGGGCAGTAACGACGCACCCGCCCATAGGCCAGGCAGTCCTGGAGCGGCATCCCGCATTGGGGACAGTAGTTCAGGTCAGGGTATTCAGCCATAGCATGACGGGGTGACGCGGTGACGCGGTGACGGGGTGACGCGGTGACGGGGTGACGCGGTGACACGGTGACGGGGTGACGCGGTGATCTCTGGGTCTCCGCATCTCCGCATCTCCGCATCTCCGCATCTCCGCATCTCCGTGTCACCGTGTCACCGCGTCTCCGCGTCCCCTCGCCCCCTTCGCCACGCCATCACCGTCGCCGTCGCCAGGCCGAGGGTGATCAGGCCCAATCCCACCACGAGCAACCACCACACGGGAGACGGGTAGCCCGGTTGCGACGGTTCCCGCGTCGCCTGGCCGTCCGAGCGCGGTTCCTGAAAAGCCGGTTCCTCGGCGGGCCGCTCCTGCGTGGGCAGTTCCTGGGCAAGGAGGGCTGGCGCCGTCATCACGTCCGTCAACTGGGGCGTGGCCGTGGACGGGGCGGGGAGTGCCGCCGGCGGCAGTTCGCCCCCCCCGCCCCCGATGCCGCCCGGTGGGATCGTCCCCGCCACCGTTGAGTATATCTCCGTCGCGGGTGGGAACGGTGCCGTAGGGGACAGCCCCAACGAGCGTTCCGATTCGGTCACCGTCGCCGTGGGCAGCAATTCCCAGGCGAGGGCGGGTGCGGTCTCGGTGGCTCCGCCGAGTGAGGGTACGGCCTCCTGGGCGGGCTCATCCAAAGCCTCGGTGGCCGCGCCGCCCTGCAACGCGACCCCGACATCGGGCTGCGCCGGAACGGTCGCGGCCAGCGGGACGGCACGGCTCGGTGACATGAGGAGCACGACCAGGGCAATCACACAGAGGGCAGCGCTGACCACCGTAGAGAAGGACAGCGCGGGGATCAGCCAGGGGCGGGGCGCCGGGCGCGGGCGGGCTGGCGCCACCATCGCCGGGGTGAGCAGGAAATTGCGCGGTGTCGGCACGAGCGGCATGGCGCGCAGCAGCGCCACCGTGCGGCGCAATGCCTCCAGCCGCTCCCGCAGCGCGGGATCGGACGCCAGGCGGGCTTCCAGGCGGGCGCGCTCCGCCGAGCTCAGCGCCCCATCCAGGTAGGCAGAAAGCTGCTCATCCATCCGCGTCATCTCAACCCTCACGTTCAAGACGGTAGGCTGCGGGTAGGAGTTCCCCGTGCGTCCGCAGGGCATCGCGCATGCGTGCCCGCGCGCGGGACAGGCGCGACCTTACCGTCCCGATGGGAATGCCCACCGTCGCTGCGATCTGCGCGTAGTCCATCCCGCCGATATCCGAGAGGACCAGCACCGCCCGCTGATCGGCGGGGAGGGTGCGCATCGCCTCTTGGAGAACGCGGGTCAGTTCGTGCCGCTCGACGCTGGCCTCGGGCGACTCGTGGCCGTTGACCAGGGCGGGGTTCGCCTCCTCATCCATCTCGCCGAAGTCCTCCAGCGAGGTCACCGGGCGGCGCTTGTGGCGGCGCAGCTCATCGTAGCAGCGGTTGGCGACGATGCGCAGAAGCCAGGAGATGAGCGAGCCGCCCCGGAATGTGCCAATGGCGTTGTAGGCTGAAAGGAACGCATCCTGAGTGGCGTCAGCTGCCGCCGCCGGATCGTCCAGCATCCGGTAGGCGAGGTTGTAGACCCGCTGCTGATAGGCCAGCACCAGTTCGTTGAACGCATCCAGGTTGCCGCGCTGGGCGGCGCGGATCAAAGCGGCCTCGTCCATTTGACGAAATCGTCTTCTGCGGTTATACTCCGCTCTGCGCCGGAGTGGCGGAACAGGCAGACGCGCGCGACTCAAAATCGCGTGGGCTTCGCCCATGTGGGTTCGATTCCCACCTCCGGCATCGCCATTATACCCGTTTTTGACGATTCGACGAACCGGTGGTTTTCCCTCCGGCGTTGTCACTGCTCAGCTCACCCTCCCGCAAGTTCGGAGGTGACCGAGCAACGCATCGGAGTGGCCATAGCAGTGCGATTTGGGCTGCCAAGTAAGCCCAAACCTGCGGAAGGGTGAGCAGTTACCCGGCGTTGATGAATGGTCCCGTGGGCAGATCGCCCCGAGGAAGGGAATGCGCAGAATCCTTGTGCTGGCCCTGGTCGGCCTGGTCGCCGGCGTGGCCCTCGGCCTGGCGATCGGCTGGCTGTGGTGGCCGGTCGAGTACACGAACACCACCCCCGCTCAGCTCCGTCAGGACTATGCCAACGACTACGTCCTGATGGTCGCCACGGCCTACCGGATTGACGGCAACCTGGACGACGCCCGGCTGCGCCTGGCGGAACTGGACGCGCAGGATCCGGCCCGCCCGGTGGTCACGCTGGCCGAGCAGTTGATCGCCGAACGCGGACGGCCGGGGGACATCCGGGCGCTGGCCCGCCTGGCCGACGCGCTGGGCGCGGCGACGCCGGCGCTGACCCCCTACCTGGAGGAGCGATGAGCTGGCGGGCGGCGCTCGTGGCGCTGGCTGTCGGGTTCGCCGTCGGCCTGACCCTCGGCCTGGTCTACGCCTGGCAGATCGCCCCGGTCGAGCTGTACAACACCACCCCGCCCCTCCTGCGCAGCGACTACCGGCACGACTGGATCCGCATGGCCGCCCTGGGCTACGTCGCCGACGGCGACCAGGAGCGGGCGCGGATCCGCCTGGAGGGGCTGCGGCAGGAGGACCTGCAGACGGCCCTGGCTGCGCTGATCGAGAGCTACGCCGCCCAGGGCCGTCCGGCGGAGACGATGCGCGCGCTGAGCCGGCTGGCTCAGGAACTGGGGGTGAGCACCGCCGCGATGCAGGTTTACCTGGGAACGCCCCCTCCGACCACGCCCGTGGCCGCCCTCTCGCCCACGCCGACCGCCGCCCCGCCGCTCACCGTCCCGCCGCCGACCGCCACCCCCACCGTCTTCCCCTTCCTGACGCTGCCCTCGCCGTACCGCGCAGTCAGCCAGACGTTGGTCTGCGGTGGAGCATCGCCCCGCCTCCAGGTGTTCGTCCGCGTCAGCAGCGTGGTGGAGGAGACCGAACGGGGCGAGGTGCGCACGACGACAGTGGTGACGCCGCTGACCGGGGTGACGCTGTGGCTGCTGTGGCCCGGCGGGGCCGATCGGGCAGTCACCGGCCTGCGCCCGCAGATCGACCCCGGCTACGCCGATTTCACGCTCCAAGCGGGCGTTCCCTACGCGCTCAGCGTGGGCGGGCCGGATGCCCCGGTCATCTCCGGGCTGACGGTGCAACCGTGCCCGACGGGCGAGGCGGAAACCGCTTCGTGGGTGGTGGTGGTGGAGCCGGTGGAGTAGGCAAGTTTGCAAGTAGGCAAGTTTGCAAGTAGGCAAGTTTGCAAGTAGGCAAGTGGGCGAGATGGCAGGGAAACGAGGGGGCAGAGGAGCAGAGGAGCAGAGGGGCAGAGGGGCAGAGGAGCAGGGGAGCAAAGGAGAAGAGCGATGACGGGTGAAGCGGTGTTCTACGAGCGAGCGGAGGCGTGGTTGATGCGCTTCCTGGAGCAGAATCCGGTGGCAGCGACGCAGTTGGGTGACCATCGCCAGGATGACCGGCTGGGTCACTTCACGCCGGAGGCCCTGGAGGCGCAGCGTCAGGATACGCTGGCCGCGCGGCAGGAGCTGCAGGAGCTGGATACGACGGGCTTTGGATTGGACGCCCGCATTGACCACACGCTGGTCATCCACATCGCCGAAGCCATGCTCCGCGCCTACGAGCGGGTGCAGTCCCACCGGCGCAACCCCGGCACCTACCTGGACGAGGTCGCCGGCGGCACTGTCCTCCTGCTGATGACGGAGTTCTCCCCCCTGCCGGAGCGGCTGCGCTCGGCGCTGGGGCGAGTGCGCGAGACGCCCCGCGTGCTGAAGGAGGGCCAGGCCAACCTCGTCCCGCAGCAGGTGCCCCGCGTCTGGGCCGAGGTGGCGCTGGAACAATCCCGGCAGTTGCCGATGCTCTACCTGGGCCTCCTGCCGATGATGACTGCCCAGGCCGCTCCCGAGTTGCAGCCGGCGATGATGGAAGCTGGTCAGGCCGCCGCCCAGGCAGCCCAGGAGTACGGTGCCTTCCTGGAGAACGAGGTCCTCCCCCAGGCCGCCGGCGACTTCGCCGCCGGTAAGGAGTTGTTTGATGAAATGCTCCGCGAGGAGCACATGGTGGACTACGACGCCGATCAGCTCCTGGAGATCGGCTGGCAGCAGTTCCACCTCACCCGCGCCCAGATGGAAGAGGTGGCCCGCCAGATTGACCCGCGCAAGTCGGTCCGCGAACTGCTGGAGGAAGCCAAGGCCAACCACCCGACGGCGGAGGGGCTGCTGGCGGCTTATGAGGAAGCCATGGCCGCCGTCCGCCAGTACGTCCTGGACCACGACATCGTCTCCATCCCAGAGGGAGAGAGCCTGCGCATCGTCGAGACGCCGGTCTACCTGCGGCCGATCATCCCCTACGCCGCCTACATGCCGCCGGGCATCCTGGAGCAGAAGCAGGAGGGCATCTTCGTCGTCACGCCGGTGGACGCCGACGCGCCGCTGGAGGAACAGGAGCAGAAGCTGAAGGGCCATCACTACGCCAAACTGCCCATCACCGCCCTCCACGAGGCCTACCCCGGCCACCACCTGCAACTGGTCTGGGCCAACCGCTCGCCCTCCATCCCCCGCCGCATGGGCTCCTTCCT
>DAOTYW010000181.1:0-1753 GCA_034434755.1 Anaerolineae bacterium
GGGCCGGTCAGCGGCGACGGCTGGACGAACTCGGTGTAGAGCGGGGGGTCGCTGGCCGGCTCGACGGCGCGGGCGCTGACGATTGCGCGGGCCGAGAGGGGCAGCGCGCTCCACGTCGGCGCCGCCAGCAGCGCGTCGGCGCTGTAGACCTCCTGGGAAAGCCCCCAACCGTAGAGACTGGAGGAGATCAGGTAGGAGCGCACGCCGCGCTGGTAGACCGTCACCAGTTCCTGCCCATCGGGGGCCCAGGTCGGCGCGGCCCCGGAGCCGAACAGGTCCATGGACGAGAGGGTGAGCGTCGGGCTGATCGGATCGCCGTGCCATTCCAACAGGCTCACCTGGACCGTCGAATAGCCGGCGCGGTTGATCGTGTAGGCCAGTCGGCTGCCGTCGGGCGACCAGGAGGGGTCGCTCTCGTCGGCGTCGGGGTTCTGGGTGACGTTGACCTCCGTCCCGGCGCCGGCGCCTTCCAGGATCTGCAAGTAGACGTCCTGATTGCCGTTGCGGTAGGAGACGTAGGCGATCATTCGCCCGTCGGGCGACCAGGCCGGGCTATGGTCGGGGGCTGGATCGGTGGTCAGCCGGCGGACGTTGCGCCCATCGGTGTCCATCACGTAGAGGTCCAGGTTGCCATCGCGGTACGACTCGAAGGCGATCCGCTCGCCGTCGGGCGACCAGCTCGGCCCGCCGTCGAAGCCGGGGTCGCGGGTCAGTCGGATCAACGCCCCGCCCTCCAGGTCGAGCAGGTAAATATCCCAGTTGTGCCCCCGGTTCGAGGCGAAGGCGAGCATCTGCCCGTCGGGCGACCAGGCCGGGTCGCGCTCCTCCGCCGGGTCGCTGGTCAGCCGCACCACCTCGTGGGTAGCCTGGTTGATGGCATAGATGTCGGCATTGCCGTTGCGCCGCTGGACGAAGGCGATGGCTCCGCCACTGCCGATGGGGGTCGCGCCGGGCAACGGGGCCGCGGTGGTGGGAGTGGGGGTGGCTGTGACCACGACCGTGACCGGCATGGCGGCCGTCGGGCGGGTGGCCAGCGCGTGACCGGTCCAGTAGAGGGCCAGCCCCAGGAGCACCAGAACGATCAGGTTGGCGACGATCAGGAGGGCCAGCCAGCGCACGGCGCGGGGGGAGAGGATCAGCAGGCCGGCGCGGCGCTGCTCCCGCTGTTCGTCCGGCTCCGCCAGCGGCGGTGTTTCGAATCCGGATGGCTCTTCCATCGGCTCCAGCTACCTACTCCTCCCCTCCCGCAGGTGAGAAAGTGGCTGGCGAGCGGGCGAGAAGCTCATTGTGACGCACTCCAGTGCGGAGATTGTGCCCCAACCTGCGGGAGGGTAGGCAGTTACCCCCAGTATACAACAGACGGGGCAGTTTGGGTAGGGGCGGGGCTGGGGTTGTCTTTCCGTCATCACGCAGTATAATGCCCACGAGGACTACCCCTACCCTCCCGCAGGTTAGAAAGTGGCAGGCAAGAGGGCAAACAGCTCATTGCAGCGCACCTCAATGCGGAGATTGCGCCCAAACCTGCGGAAGGGTGGGCATTTACGGGAGGAAAGCAAATGAACCGACGCACGATATCTGCAATGGTCTTCTGTCTGCTGATGGTCGCCGCCATCGCCTGCGGTACGGCAGCTCCCACCGGCACGCCTGATACGCAGGCAACCATTGACGCGGCAGTGGCCGCCACCGCCACGGCCCAGGCCAACCTCCAGGCGACGGTCAATGCCGCTGTCCAGGCAACCGTCACCGCTGTGCC
>DAOTYW010000182.1:0-4157 GCA_034434755.1 Anaerolineae bacterium
TCCCGCTACCGCGGACGCATCCGCGCCTACCAGGTCTGGAACGAGCCGAATATCTACCCGGAATGGGGCGAACAACTGGTGGACCCGGAAGCCTACACCCGCCTGCTCTGCCTGGCCTACCGGCGCATTCGCGAGGCCGACCCCGAGGCGATCGTCATCAGCGGCGCGCTAGCCCAGACGGTGGCCGTGGACGGCGGCCCAGGGTCGGGCATGAACGACCTGGTCTTCCTCCAGCGCATGTACGACGCCGGCGCCGGCGATTGTTTCGATGTGCTGGCCGTCAACGACTACATGCTCTGGTCCGGCCCCACCGACCGCCGCCTGCGCCCGCTGATGATCAACTACAGCCGCCCGACCTACCTGCGCGAGATCATGGTCGCCAACGGCGACGCCGACAAGCCGATCTGGTTCGGCGAGATGAACGCGAACGCCGTGCCCAGCGACCCGGCGATCCAGGGTTGGGGCGTCTACGGGCAGGTGACGCTGGAACAGCAGGCCCGCTACGCTCCCCTGGCCTACCAGCGCGCCCAGGAGGACTGGCCCTGGGTCGGCGTGATCAGCTTCTGGTTCTTCAAACGGGCCTCCGATGCCGAGCGGAACCAGTCGTGGTACTACTTTCGCATGGTGGAACCGGACTTCACCCCGCTGCCGGTCTACGACGCGATGGGCGAGTACATCGCCAACTTCACACCGTTCCTCGGCTTCGGCACGCACCAGGAGGACCATTGGGCGCTGAGGTACGGGGGGGAGTGGGAAACGGTCGCGGACGAGGGGGCGCTGCTGGGGTCCTACCGGCGGGCGCGGGAGACGGGGGCAGCGGTGGAGTGTGTCTTCGAGGGCAGCGCTCTCGTGCTGACCCCCGGCCCGGGCACGGGCGAGATCGAGGTGACGCTGGACGGCAGCTCGCCGCGCCGCCTGGCGCTGAACGGGCGACCGGTGCGGCTCTTTTCCGCCTGGACGGAGGGCCGCCACGACCTGCGCATCGTCGCGGCGGCGGGGGACGTGGGAGTGGACAGCCTCACCGTGCACCGGCCGGCGTGGGGTGGACGGGCACTGCTGGCCCTGGTCGCGTTGGGGGCACTGATCGGTCTGTGGGTGTCCCGCCGGGGCGCACAGCCGTGCGCCCCTACAGGGTGACCCGCCAGGCACACGGCCGGGGCGCACGACCGGGTCACACGGCCGGGGCGCACGGCCGGGGCGCACGGCCGGGGCACACGGCCGGGGCACACGGCCGGGGCGCACAGCCGGGGCGCACGGCCGGGGCGCACGGCCGGGGCACACGGCCGGGGCGCACGGCCGGGGCGCACGGCCGGGGCACACGGCCGGGGCGCACAGCCGGGGCGCACAGCCGTGCGCCCCTACAGGGTGACCCGCCTGGCGCACGGCCGGGGCGCACGGTCGGGGCGCACAGCCGGGGCGCACAGCCGTGCGCCCCTACAGGGTGACCCGCCAGGCGCACGGCCGGGGCGCACGGCCGGGGCGCACAGCCGTGCGCCCCTACAGGGTGACCCGCCAGGCCCGTTCCGCCGGGCGACCCTCGCCCACCTGGAGCGCGTAGGCGCGGATGCGCGCGGCCATGTCGTCCACGTCGGCCCAGAAGGTGCTGATCTGCGAGCGGTAACAGGCAGCGGCGGCGATCTTGGCCGCCAGCGCCTCCTCGTCCAGGAAGGTCAACCGCGGCATCCACGGGCCATCCCCCAGCGCCCTCTCCACCATCTGCGGCGTCTCGGCGTAGGGATACTCCTCGTAGCAATACAGGGGGCGTCCGGCGGCCTCCGCCGCCCGGCGCAGCAGGCAGTGGTCCACGTGCCCCCCGGCCCCCAGCGGCGCCCACAGCGTGGCCGTTTCCGGCAGGGTAGCGATGCGGCGGGCCAGGCCGTCGGCCAGCGAGCCATCCGCCGCCTGCAGCGGCCCCCACAACGCCGCCGGGTCAGGATAGAGGGGCGTCCCGTCCGGCGCGGTGCGGTAGATGCAATCCGGCAGCTCCCAGTGGAGGGGAACGGCGCCCAGGAGCGCCAGTGCCGCGCGGTCCTCTGCCCGCCGCGCCGCCGGGGCATCGTCGCCCAGCCCCCAGCGCTCGTGCAGCAGGCCGGCGAAGATCGAGAGCGGGGACGGCGGGTCGCCGGCGAAGGCCGTCACCACCGTCACCCGCTCCCCGGCACGCGTCTGAGCGGCAATCTGCCCGCCGCACGAGAGCACCGCATCGTCCAGGTGAGGAGAAAGATAGATGTGTTCGCCCATAGCCCTATTCTACTCCGGCAGCGAAGTTTGACAACCCCCCCGCAGCGTGTTATACTCCCACGTGTCGGGCCGTTAGCTCAGTCTGGCAGAGCAGGGGCCTTTTAAGCCTTTGGCCGCAGGTTCGAATCCTGCACGGCCCATGTGGAATGAACAATGAGCCAATGAACAACGGCCGTGGGTGAGATGGTCTTGCCGATGTGGGCGTTCTGGGCAGCGCTGGCGGCGATGGTGATCGGGCTGGCGGGGGTGGTGTTGCCCGGCGTGCCGGGGGTGGGACTGATCTGGCTCGCCGCCCTGATCTACGCCATTGCCGAGCGCTTCGCCACCATTGACCCACTGACCTTCGCTGCGTTGACCGTGCTGGGGATCGTCGGCGTCACCTCGGATATCTGGACCAGTCAGGTGGGCGGCAGACTGGCCGGCGCATCCTGGAAGGCACTGCTGGCCAGCATCGGCCTGGGGCTGGCCGGCGGGCTGATCGGACTACTGTTCTGGGGCGTGGGCGCGCTGCCCGGCGCGGCCATCGGCGCGCTGCTGGGCATCGTCCTGGTGGAGTACCACTATCGCCGCGACTGGCGCGAAGCCGCGCAGGCCGGCGCCGGCTGGGCCATCGGCTGCCTGCTCTCGATGGCCGTCCAGCTGGCTGTCAGCATGATGATGATCCTGCTCTTCGTCTGGCAGGCGCTGGAGGGCGGGTAGCGATGACGCGCCGAGCGATGACACGCCGGCGGAGAGTGGTCAACCGCACGATCCTACAGACCCGCGCCCCGCGCAAGGGGACGGTGGTCATCGCCGGCATCCTCTACGTGGGGGGACTGTTCGGCTACCTGGGCTGGCTCCCCCTGGGGGCCGACCTCTCGGTCGGCGCGCTGGCGTTGGCCGGGCTGCTGCTTCTGCTGGGCGCCCTGTTGCGCGACCTGTGAACCTCCTCAGGGGAGGCCGGTAAACTTGACATAAGGAGGAATTCCGTGAGCCATGGGCGAGTGAGCACGGGGATCGCTGGACTGGACGAGATGCTGCGCGGTGGCCTGTTGCCCGGCTCGATGGTCCTGGTGCGCGGCGCGCCGGGGACAGGCAAGACATCGCTGGCTCTGCAATTCCTGGTCCACGGCGCGCTCCACGCCAACGAGCCCGGGTTGATGATCACGTTCGAGGAGTTCCCGACCTCCCTCTATCGCGACGCGGCGTCGCTGGGCTGGGAACTGGAATCGCTGGAGCGGGCGGGCAAGCTCCACATGCTGTTCACGTCCCCCGAGGTCTTCCTGGCCAGCCTGGAACTGCCCGATAGCCCGCTCAACCGGTTGCTGCGGGAGGCGAACCTGCGACGGCTGGTCCTGGACAGTGTCACTCATTTCAACCGCCTCGCCGCCGACCAACACGAGCTGCGACACATCTACACCCGCGTCATCAACGGCCTGCGTCGGGAGGGGCTGACCAGCCTGTTGCTGGGCGAGGAGGCCCGCGGCGAGGTCACCCGCGCCGACCGCGGCGGCCTGTCGTTTGTCACCGATACGATCATCCTGCTGCGCTACGTCGAGGTCGAGAGCGCGGTCCAGCGCGCCATCGTTGTACTGAAGATGCGCGGCTCGGACCACGCCAAGGAGATCCGCCGCTACGAGATCGGCAAGGGTGGCCTGGTGATCGGTGAGGTGTTCAGCGGCCGACACGGGCTGCTCAGCGGCATCTACCGCGCTCCCTGATGGGCACGCTCTATCTGGTCGCCACTCCGATCGGCAACCTGGAAGACGTCACCCTGCGCGCCCTCCGGCTGCTGGCCGAGGTGCCGCTGATCGCGGCAGAGGATACCCGTCACGCCCACGTCCTGTTGGAGCACTATGGCATTTCCACACCGGTGACCAGCTACTTCGCCGGTAACGAGCGCCAGAAGCTGGGGGCGTTGTTGCGCGCGCTGGAGG